>JAUIDM010000092.1 GCA_030428915.1 Alphaproteobacteria bacterium
ACGGCGAGGACAACGACTGGTGCAGGAAAGCTCCGGCATCGCGCTCCAGAAGCGCCCGCGTCACCGCATCGGGATGGCGTGCGGCCCATTCCGCCCGCGCTTCGGAAGTGTTCGACTCGCCTTCGGTATGGGTGATCACGTCCTGCGTTTTCATCTTGCCCTAAATACCTCCGCCGGAGGCTCCCGCGCTCACCACCCGCTCAGCGTGGCCATGGCAGCGAATAGGTTTTCACATTTGTGAAGAACTTCATCGCCTCGGTGACGCCTTCCTTGACGCCATTGCCACTGTCCTTGATGCCGCCGAAGGGCGAGGTTTCGATCCGGTAGCCGGGTTGTTCCCAGATGTTCACGGTGCCGACGTTCAGCCCCTCGATATAGGCCTGCATGCGGCGGAAGTCGTTGGTGCAGACGCCGGAGGACAGTCCGAACTCGGTCGAGTTCGAGATGCGCATGACCTCGTCATCGTTATCGGGTACGCGGACGATCGGAATGACGGGGCCGAAAGTTTCCTCCATCACCAGTTCGCTGTCATGGGGGACGTGGTCGACGACGATGGGCGGCAGCAGCGCGCCCTTTCGGCCGGGATCGTAGAGCACCTTGGCGCCCTGATCGACCGCCAGGTAGACGCGTTTTTCAAAGAGTTCGGCGGCTTTGGAATGGATCACGCAGCCAAGTTCGGTTGCGGGGTCCATCGGGTCGCCGAAGCGGATCTTCTTCGCCTTCTCCAGAACCAACGGCACGAAGCGGTCAGCGACACTTTCCTGCACAAGGACGCGCTTCACGGCGGTGCAGCGCTGGCCGGAATTGCCGGTCGCACCCGCCACCGCAATCGTCGCGGCCTTGTCCAGATCGGCATCGTCGAGGTCGTTCAGAACGATCAGGGGATCGTTGCCGCCCAATTCCAGCGCCTGACGCTTGTAGACCGCCTTCGCGGCGATCATCTTGCCCACCGGCACGCCGCCCGTGAAGGTGATGATGTCGATATTCGGATTGGTGATCATCTCCTCGCCGATATCCTGCGGCCAGCCGGTCACCACCTGGAACATTTCAGGCGGCAATCCGGCTTCGTAGAGGATATCGGCGAGGGTCAGTGCCGTGAGCGGCGTCAGTTCGGTCGGCTTGCACACCATGCAGTTGTTGGTGGCGATCGACGGGGCGATCTTGTGGCTGACCATGTTCAGGGGATGGTTGAAGGGCGTAATGGCGCTGATCGCCCGGACCGGTTCGCGCTTGGTATAGATCTTGCGGTCCTTGCCGTTATGGGTCAGGTCGCAAGAGAAGATCTGCCCATCATCCTGCAGCGCCTGCGCGGCTGCGAAGGTGTAGACATCCTGCGCGCGCTTGGTCTCATAGACCGCATGCTGGTAGCAGATGCCAAGTTCGAGAACGAGCCACTTGGCCAGATAGTCGCGCCGCTCGCCGATGATCTCGCCCGCGCGCTTCAGAATCTGGCTGCGCTCGTAACGGGTCAGCTTCGATTGATAGTTGGCAGCGATCTCGAACGCCCTGCGGGCATGTTCTGCGGTGCCGGCAGGCACCGTCCCCACGACCTCGTCTGTATAGGGATAGCGGACCTCGATGACCTTGTCGGTAAAGACCTTATCGCCGCCGATCCGCATGCCTTCACGGCGGATGTCCTGGTCGATCTTGTTCATTCGGGCTTTCCTTTTCTCGGACCGGCGTTTCTTATGCCCCGCGCGAGGCGAGGGGCGAGATGATCATTCGGGAAGCTGACGGCGGGGATGCCGACACGATCTGGGCCATGCTGGAACCTGTTTTCCGGGCGGGCAATACTTATGCGATCGACAGGGACATTTCGCGCGAGGCGGCGCTGGCCTACTGGATGGGCGGACATGTCTTTCTGGCCGAGGAGGATGGCCAGCCACTCGGCACGTTCTACATTCAGCGCAACCGACCGGGCGGCGGGGCGCATTACTGCAATTGCGGCTTTGTCACTGCGCCGGGGTCCGAAGGACGCGGCGTGGCGCGGGCGATGCTGGAACACGCGCTTGCCAAGGCTCGCGACCTGGAGTTTGAGGCGATGGTCTTCAATTTCGTCGTTGCCAGCAATGCGCGGGCGGTTGCCCTGTGGCAGCGCTACGGGTTCAAAGAGATCGGCCGCGTGCCCGGCGCATTCCGCCAGAGCGTCGGCGACGATGCCGATGCTCTGGTAATGTTCCGCCGTCTGTGACCCAACCGTCATCGGCGCCCCTCAGAGTGCCGCAGCGGTACAGGCGTAGAGGAAGGCGTCGAAGTTCCTGAGTTCCGGCGCGTTCGGCAGGTCCACCTTACGGTTGACGATGAAGGGAACCTCCTGCTCGGTCAGGCCGCCATGGCTGCGCAAGGGCTCCTTCAGCGCTGCCAGATCGTGGCGGTGGGCCGACGTGCCGATGGTCATGTTCTCGCCCGAGATCATGACGATATCGCCGATCCTGTCGGCGGGCAGTTCGAACCGCTTAACCGCCTCTTCGCGGGTGACGACAAGGATGATTTCGTCCCGCGCATCGAGCTTCGCCATGATATCAGCGCGGTCGGCTCCGGCGGGCAGATAGCAGGTCGCGAAGGATCCAAGCGCACCGTGATGGACGACATAAGGGTCGGTGATCGGCAGGATCACGCGGGCCGCGTCCTTGCCCAGCCAGTCATCCATCAGGTCCTGCACATAGATCACGGCGGGCGTCCCGTCCGCGTTGTGCTTGGGCTTCATGCCATGGTCGGCGGTGACGACGACAGCGGCACCGAGCTCGTCAAGCTGCCCCAGATAGCGGTCGAACATCGCGTAGAAGTCCTTCGCGCCCTTCTGATCGGGGGCGTATTTGTGCTGGATGTAATCCGTCGTCGACAGGTACATCACATCGGGCTTGAACTCTTTCAACAGCTTCACCCCGGCCGCGAAGACGAACTCGGAAAGCTCGGCAGAGTAGACATCGGGAACCGGCATCCCGAGCCATTCGGAGGCATTCTCGATCCCGTGTTCTGCCTTGGTCGTGGTGCCGGATTTCTCGGATGAAAAGGCGACCGCCCGATCCTCGTCGAACCTCAGCCCCGCGCCGAGAAGCGCGCGCAGCTTGTCCTTGGCGGTCACCATCGCCACCCGGGCGCCTGCCTCGTAGAACCGCGAAAAGATCGTCGGCGCGCGCAGGAAACGCACGTCGTTCATCATCACCTCTTCGCCCGTCTCAGGGTCGTAAAGGTAGTTGCCGCAGATGCCGTGCACACTCGGCGGCCGCCCCGTCGCGATCGACAGGTTGTTCGGGTTGGTGAAGGACGGAATGACCGAATGCGCCAGCCGGTCGGTTCCCTCTGCCCGCATCCGCTTCAGGGTCGGCATCAGGCCTTCGGCAATCGCGACTTCCAGATATTCCGGCTCGCAGCCGTCAAGGCAGATCGCCACGGCGGGCACCTTGGGCCAGGGATAGGCGCGGTCATTCGCCATCACGGGCGCGCGGTTCTGCATGTTCATTGGTATTCCTTCCGTCAGAAATTCGATGCCGCATCAGGCGGCAAGTTTCGCGCGTTCGGCAATCGCGGCCTCGGGCGGGGCGGCAGAGGTGACGCCCATCTCGGCCAAAGCCTCTTTGGCGGCCTGAACCACGCGGCGCATGACATGCTCATCCATCCGGCCGATGCAGCCGACGCGGAAACTGTCCACGACCGTCAGCTTGCCGGGATAGATAATGAAACCCTTCTGCTTCATCTTCTCGTAGAAGTCGTTGAAGACGAATTTCGGATCGGCCGGGCAGAAGAAGGTCACGATGATCGGGCTCAGCCAGCGGTCCTTCAGAAGCGTCTCGAAGCCCAGGTCCCGCATCCCCTCGACCATCTCGTCCCGGTTACGGGTGTAGCGCGCCCCGCGCCCTGCCACGCCACCTTCCTCGGCATGGATGCGCAAGGCCTCAAGAAAGGCCGCGACAACATGGGTCGGCGGCGTGTAGCGCCACTGGCCGGTCTTTTCCAGATAGGCCCACTGCGCGTGGATATCGAGCGCGAGCGAGTGGCTGTTGCCCTTGCAAGCCTCCAGTTCCGACCTGCGCGCGATGACGAAACCGAAACCCGGCACCCCTTCGATGCATTTGTTGGCTGATGAGACCATCGCCTCGTAGCGGATCTCGTTCACGTCGAGCGGCAGCGCGCCGAAGGCGGACATCGAGTCGATCAGGAGTTTGCGGCCGCGCGAATAGACTGCCTCGGAAATCTCTGCGACCGGGTTGAGGATGCCCGACGAGGTCTCGCAATGAATGACGATCACATGGGTGATGTCCGGGTCGGCATCGAGCGCGGCCTCGACCTCATCGCCCCGGGGCGGCATGTAGTCACCCTTGTCGATGAGCGTATAACCCCGGGCGAGGTATTTCATCGTTTCGGCGGCGCGCAGCCCATAGGCGCCGTTTGCCAGCACCAGAACCTTGCCGTCCCATGGTATGAAAGTGCCCAGCATCGCCTCGACTGAGAATGAACCGGAGCCCTGCATCGGCACACAGACGAATTCCCCCTTGGTGTCGCCAGCAAGCGCGACGAGCTGGTCGCGGAGGGACTGTGTCATGGCCCGGAAATCTGCGTCCCATGAGCCCCAGTCCTTCAACATCGCTTCCTTGGTGGAATAGGCCGTCGTCAACGGGCCGGGCGTCAGAAGATAGGGTTCGCCGAGCTTTGGGCCGGGCAGGGGGGCGGTCTGCGTCATGCGGATGCTCCGTTCGGGGACGCTGCGGTTTGAGGTCTTTTTTCACGCAGGAAATCATATGTAAAATCGTTATTTTAGATTGATACATAAATTCTAGTGATGCATTTATGCGGAACGCCTTTCCGGGATGCCACAATGCGTTATGTCCAGCTTCGCGCCTTCCATCATGTCGCCATCTGCGGCGGGTTTTCCCGCGCGGCGGAACAACTGCATCTGACCCAGCCCGCAATCTCTGATCAGGTGCGCAGGCTGGAAGAGGAATACGACGTACTTCTATTCAATCGCCACAAGCGGCAGGTCAGCCTTACCCCACAGGGGGAACGCCTCCTGGACATCACAAGGCGGCTCTTCGACAGCGAGAGCCAGGCGCTGGATCTCCTGTCAGAGGCGCGCGCGCTGCGTTCGGGTTCCTTGCGCATCGTCGCGGACAGCGCGCATCACCTGCTGCACATCCTCGCCCGGTTCCGGGACCGCTATCCCGGGGTGCGGATCGCGGTTCATTCGGGCAACACCGAAAGCGTTCTGGACGCGCTGCATGCCTACGAGGCCGATATCGGGGTTCTGGGCAACATGCCCGACAGCCGCGATATCGAGGCGTTGAAACTGAACTCCACCCCGATCGTCGCCTTCGTGGCCCGCGACCATCCCGTCGCGACAAGGTCCAGCCTGAGCTTCCGCGATCTGGCAGGCCTACCGCTTGTGCTGCGCGAGGAAGGGTCGCGGACGCGGGCCAAGCTGGAGGAAACCGCCCGGGCTGCAAGAGAGACATTGACACCTGCCATCGAAGCAGAGGGGCGCGAGGCGGTGCGAGAGATCGTCGCCTCGGGCGCGGGCGTGGGTTTTGTCTCGGCGGCGGAATTCGGTTCGGACGCACGGTTGGTCAGCATTCCCATTTCGGGCGGTGAGGGGATGGTGATGGACGAGGCGCTGATCTGCCTGCGCGAACGCAAGGCTGGCAAGCTGGTACAAGCGTTCTTCGAGGTGGCGGCCGAGATGGCGACAGCGTAGCCGCGAGCGGTCTGACCATGTCACGACAGCAGGCCGGGACGGTTCGAGCCCTGTGCGCTAACCTCCAACGTCTGCAAGACCGATTGGCGGACCAATTTTGGTTCAACACCCGATCAAAATGGCACCGCTTCGGGATTAGCCCAGCGAACCCATCGCGGTGCCGACACGGAGACCCGTCATCACGTCCGGGCCGTCCTTTCCTCAGCGGCGGAACAGCACTTCCTGCGCCTTGCGGTCGTCCTTAAGGTTGCTGCGCTTCTCGTTCGCCAATGCCCGGCCGCGTTGTACAGCTGGCCGGGCGCCGACCTCTTCCAGCCAGCGTTTCATGTTGGGCTTGTCGTCCAGCACCTGCTGCTGACCCTCCCAGCCCGAGCACCAGCCCCAAAGCGCCATGTCGGCGATGGAATAGAATTCTCCTGCCACATAGTGGTTGTCGGCCAGCCGCCGGTCGAGCACGCCGTAAAGCCGTCCGACCTCGGCCCGGTAACGGTCCTGCGCGTAGGGCAATACCTGCGGCGGCTCCAGAGACGGGGCGTATTTCAGGAAATGATGCGCCTGACCGGCCATCGGTCCGACCCCGCCCATCTGCCACATCAGCCATTCCTCCACGGCCACGCGTTCACGTTCGGTCGACCCATAGAAGGTACCGGTCTTGCGGGCGAGATATTGCAGGATCGCACCGGATTCAAAGACCGAGATCGGCTTTCCATCCGGCCCCGCTGGGTCGACGATCGCGGGCATCCGGTTGTTCGGGGCGATCTTGAGGAAATCCGGGTCGAACTGATCGCCTGCCCCGATATTCACCAAGTTAAGGTTGTAGGACAGGCCCATCTCCTCCAGCGCGATGGAGATCTTCCAGCCGTTCGGTGTGGGCCAGTAGTAAAGCTCGATGGGCGCGGTCATGTCCTGTCCTCCTGGCGTCGCGATGCTCCAATCAATCTGGGACATGGCGCGGGGCGGGGCAATGTGCAGGGGCGCACAAAGGCCCCTCAGCCGAGATCGTCGAGCAGTTCCTGCGAGGTCAGGTAGTGGCGCACCGCCCAGTAACAGGACTCTTCGGTCGGCTTGGAGCAGAGCACCGACCGCCCGTCGATCAGGACCCGCCAGGTACCGGCGGCATTGGCGGATATCGGATAGGTTTCGGCCGCCACGCGCACTTCGCCAAGCTGTGTTGGGGCTGTCTGCACGCAAGCGGCAAGTGCAATCAGAACGGCAAGGGCGGTGGGACGGGACATCGAATCTTCTCCTTCTGTCGGACCAGTTGACCGCATCCGGGTGGCGGTCACAAGCGGACCGCGTCCGCAATCCGACATTGACCCCGCCTTCACTTCACGCTATCGCCTGTTCCGTGGCGATTTGTACCGGATTGCGGGCCACGTTAAATATGCCGCTAAAGAGGTCGGAGGCTATGGCCCCCACCTGTTCCGGTGGGGGTTTTTTGTTGCCGGAGGAACGGCCATGAGCGACTGGAAAACGCAAACGAAACTCATCCACGCAGGCGCGCGCCGCAGCCAGTATGGCGAAATGTCCGAGGCGATCTACCTGACGCAGGGCTTCGTCTATGAGAGTGCCGAACAGGCCGAGGCGAGGTTCATCGAGTCGGGACCCGACGAGTTCATCTATGCCCGCTACGGCAACCCGACCGTGCGGATGTTCGAGGAGCGCATCGCCGCGATCGAGGGAACTGAGGACGCCTTTGCCACCGCCTCGGGCATGGCGGCAGTCAACGGTGCGCTCACCTCGCTTCTGAAATCCGGAGATCACGTCGTTGCCGCGCGCGCTCTCTTTGGTTCCTGCCTTTATGTCCTTGAAATACTTGGCCGTTTCGGCGTTGAGGTTACCCTGGTCGATGGTACCGATCTGGGTCAGTGGCGCGCCGCAATGCGGTCGGACACGAAGGCGGTGTTCCTGGAATCCGTGTCGAACCCGACGCTTGAGGTCATCGACGTGAAATCGGTCTGCGAGATCGCCCATGCGGTAGGCGCGACAGTGATTGTGGACAACGTCTTCGCCACGCCGACGTTCTCCAAGGCAGTCGAACTTGGCGCCGATGTCGTCGTCTATTCCGCCACCAAACATATCGATGGCGGCGGGCGCTGCCTTGGCGGGGTTGTCTGCGGCACGAAGGACTACATCCGCAAGATTCTGGAACCCTATCTGAAACATACCGGCGGGGCGCTTAGCCCGTTCAATGCCTGGGTCATGCTGAAGGGGCTGGAAACGCTTGACCTGCGGGTTCGCGCGCAGGCCGCGAATGCGCTGGCACTGGCCCAAGCACTGGAGGGATACGAAAAACTGTCCCGCGTGATCTATCCCGGCCTGAAGGGCCATGCACAGCACACGATCGCGATGGAACAGATGGGGGCGGGTGGCACGGTGGTGACGCTGGAGGTGAAAGGCGGTCAGGCTGCGGCCTTCCGCTTCCTCAACGCGTTGGAAATCGTAAAGATTTCCAATAATCTCGGCGATGCCAAGTCGATCGTCACACATCCCGCCACCACCACCCACCAACGCCTTCCGGACGAACAGAAGGCCATGCTTGGCATTACGCCGGGGTTGGTGCGTCTTTCGGTCGGGATCGAGGATGTGGGCGACCTTCTGGCCGATCTCCGTCAGGCGCTGGATGCGGTCTAAGGTCGCGAAAACGTCACGGGATACCGCGTAGAGTTGGACAAGGGGCGAAGCAATCCCACATAATGGGGCGTCCGGGCAGGTCCGGACTGTCGAGGAGCTTGCCATGAACTTCGTGGGCGAGATTGACCGGGAACCGAACCGCGCCGACGCCGAGGAGGCGCTTGCCGTCCTGCGCGCATGGGCGGAACGCGCCGACCCAACAGAAGTAGCCCGGCTCGACCCCGCCATCGCGCGGCTTCTGCCGGGGCGTGCGGTGGGGAATTATCCCGATCTGTCGCGGAGTTATCCCGACGGCTTCCAGGCCGATGAGACCTATCGCGCTTCCATGCCCGACCTTCAGAACGGCCCCTCCAGCCTGATCGTCGGCGCGCAGGCGCCGATCCAGCATGTCGGCATCTCGAATTTCCGACTGCCCATCGTCTTTCACACCCGCGATGGCGGTGACATCACGCTGGAAACGTCCGTCACAGGCACCGTCAGCCTGATCGGCGAAAAGAAGGGCATCAACATGAGCCGCATCATGCGGTCCTTCTATGCCCACGCCGAGCGGACGTTTTCCTTCTCCGTCCTCGCCGCGGTGCTGGATGACTACAAGAAGGACCATGACAGCGTCGATGCACGCCTGATGATGCGGTTTTCCTTCCCCGCACGCGTCCAGTCGCTGCGCTCCGGACTTACCGGCTGGCAGTACTACGACATCGCGCTGGAATTGATGGAGCGGGAAGGCCGGCAGACCCGTATCACCCATCTGGACTATGTCTATTCCTCGACCTGCCCCTGTTCACTGGAACTGTCCGAGCATGCACGTCAGTCGCGCGGTCAGCTTGCCACGCCCCATTCACAGCGTTCGGTTGCGCGGATCTCGGTGGTGGAGGAGGGTGGCAAAAGGCTCTGGTACGAGGATCTGATAGACCTCGCCCGCGCCGCTGTGCCGACGGAAACCCAGGTGATGGTCAAACGCGAGGACGAACAGGCCTTTGCCGAGTTGAACGCAGCCAACCCGATCTTCGTGGAGGATGCGGCGCGCAGCTTTGCCGAGCGGCTTCTCGCGGACGATCGGATCGGTGATTTCCGGATTGTCGCCAGTCATCAGGAAAGCCTGCACAGCCACGATGCCGTTTCGATCCTGACCGAAGGGCCGACCTTCGTCGCCGAAAGCATCGACCCGAGGCTGTTTTCCTCGCTGCACAAGATCGGCTGATATTCGACCCGGCAGACCCGTCCGGCGCGTTTTCGATGCATTGCGCGTGTGGGCTTTGCGTGCAAGCGCCGGTTAGCGTTCCATTGCGCCCTTCCCGGCAATGATCCTTTCGCGGAATTTTACGATCCGGGCTGTACGGGTTGCGGAGTGCTTGGCCTGGTTGATGTTGAACATGTAACTTCTCTGCCGGCCCGGCGTCAGTGCGTGAAACGCCTCAGACAGTTCCGGATCGGCATCCAGCGCCTCGGCCAGTTCGTCGGGCATGTCGATGTCGCGTTTGACCTTCGGGGGTTTGGTGCCTGCCTCGGCATGATCCATGAGCTGCCGCAGATAGGACCGGATGACCGGCTCCATCGTGACCACACGCCCCACATCGGTAAAGCGGATCGTTCCCGCCGTCTGGCTGTTTGGACCTTGTGGTTCCAGCACGCCTTCAGTGTCCGTCAGCAAGCTTGGATTCATGAAGCTTAGTACGAAGTCGCCCCGAAACGCGCCGATCAGCGCGATGTTTCGACCTGCATGCATGTAAGTCGGATGGCCCCATTTCGTCACCTCGGTCAGTCCCGCCTCCTGACAGATGCGGCGCAGCTCTTTCAACCCGTCGATCCACGGACGCGTCGAACACGCAGGTGTCGCGAACCGGTCGCATCGGCCGCAGCCTTTGCTGAAGAAGTCATCCGCGTCAGTGATCATTGCCATGATCTGGTGTTCCACTCACTCTGTCCGCCCCGGAAAGGACATCACGGACAAGTATAGCCGCTCGATGCGCGTGTTTGAATGTTCAGGCCGGGAGAAGGCGAAACTTCGGCTGCGTCGGTCGAACGGGGCGCGGGGCCATCGTTGAGGTTCGATCGGTCAGCCGGGCGGTCGATAAATCCCCATTTTCCAACCGGTCTGGGCACACTGTCATGCCGCCGGATGACAGCATGCTGAATCAGTAGGGTTCCGTCGGGCTCATCCCATGGGGCACGCCGAACCGGCGCAACGCAGCCAGCGCGTCGAACTCGCCATCCTTTGGCACGATAGCGATATCCTGCTTCTCACCCTCGCCGGTTCCGCCGTAGTCGCCGCTCAATACCTGCTGCAATTCCGCCTTCAGGCGCTGGCCGGTCCGGTCTTTATGAGCCAGATCGGAGGCGTGGCGGCGAAGGTCGGTGCAGTCATCGCCGTTCTGGTTCTCGGCGAGGCGCCGCCAGCTTCACTCTGGCCCGCGGTCCTGCTCATCGCTTGCGGAACGCCGTGGTTCCAGCGGGCGGCCGGCCGGAGCATCGTCTCTTGACACTTCCCGGGGCGAGGCGCATGGCTTCACCCCGTCATGGTCGATCTGCGCCCCGTCGGTTACGTCATCGGACTCATCATCGCGGTTCTGGGCGCGACGATGCTTCTGCCGTTTGCCGCAGACTACGTTCTGGCCACTGGCAATGCGCAGGCCTTCGCGGAATCGGCGATCATCTGCGTTCTGGCGGGCGGGCTGACTGCCATGGCCTGTCAGAACCATGCGAGCAAGAGCCTCTCCATCCGGCAGGCCTTCCTGCTGACGCTCGGCATCTGGCTTCTGGTTCCGTTCTTCGGGGCCTTGCCCTTTGTTGTCGGGGCGCCGGACGTTCGGTTCCTCGACGCGTATTTCGAGGCGGTTTCGGGCATCACCACCACCGGCGCCTCGGTTTTCGTCGACATCGACACCCTGCCCACCGGGGTGCATCTGTGGCGGGCGATGCTGAACTGGCTTGGCGGGCTTGGCATCGCGTTCATTGCGATGATCTTTTTGCCGGTCATGAGGGTCGGCGGGATGCAGTTTTTCCGCGCCGAGGGTTTTGATACGTTCGGCAAGGTCCTGCCGCGCGCCCGCGATATCGCGATCGAGCTGTTCCTGGTCTATGCCGGGCTGACGCTCATCTGCATGGCTGTCTATGGCGGCCTCGGTATGCCCCGGCTGGAAGCCGTCGCACATGGCTTGGCGACAATCGCCACAGGCGGCTTTTCCCCGCGCGCGGCGTCTTTCGCAGGCTACGCGCCGGCCATCGAATATGCCGCCGTTCTGTTCATGATCCTGGGCAGCTTGCCCTATATCCGATATGTGCAACTGGTCCGGGGCAGCGCCCGTCCCTTGATGTCAGACCCACAGGTACGGGCCTATCTGGGCTGGATCGCGGCAGCGGTCATAGCCGTCGCGCTCTGGCGCGTGGCGGTGAGCGATCAGGCCGCGGAGCCCGCCTTTCGCGAAGCTCTGTTCAATCTGGTCTCGATCATGTCCTCGACGGGATTCGGGACCGGCTCCTTCGCGGTCTGGGGCGGGTTCGCGATCATGGTCGGGCTCTGGCTGGGAGTGATCGGCGCCTGTTCGGGATCGAGCGCGGCGGGTCTGTCGGTGTTCCGGGTTCAGGTGCTGCTGCAGGGGCTTTTCGCCGAAATCCGGCGTATCCATTCCGCCCATCGCGTGACGCCGATCAAATATGCCCGCAGGGCCGTCGATCGCGATACGCTCGATGCGATCACCCTCTACCTTGGCGCCTATATCCTGACCTTCGGTATCGTTGCCGTCCTGATCCTTGATACCGGCGTGGACACTGAATCGGCGATTTTCGCCTCATGGACCTCCATCGGCAATATCGGCTACGGCTATGGCCCGCTGGTTGCCCGGACGGGCACCTTCATCGACTTTCCGGATACGGCCAAGCTCTTGATGGTGCTTGCCATGATCATGGGGCGGCTGTCTTTGCTTTCGGTTTTCGTTGTGACCCTGCCGAGGTTCTGGCGCGCCTGAGCCCCCTTCTGGCACATGCGAGACGCTTGACAGGATCGCGGCGCCCGGCCATGGCAGGGAACATGCACGACCTGCGCCCCGTCGGATATGTGATCGGCCTGTTGACCGCTGTACTGGGGGCGACAATGGCCGTCCCGTTGGCCGTCGATTTCGCCTATGACAATGGCCACTGGCAGCCTTTCGCGCAAAGCGCGCTGGTCACGACACTGGTGGG
>JAUIDM010000491.1 GCA_030428915.1 Alphaproteobacteria bacterium
GCGGCGGTCGAGAATGCCCCGTTTGCGGCACCGGCGACCGACATGCCCTGCGGCAGATCCTTGCCGGGGACGAAGGCGGCGAGCGCCTCGTTCCATTCGGGACGGCCGCGCTGGTGGCAGGTCAGGTGGACATTGGGGTTCCAGCCGCCGGAAACACCGAGCGCACCGCATTCCATCGTGCGTGTCGCGCCGTCGGCGGTCCGCACCGTTACAGAGGTAAGGCCCAGTCGGCCTTTGCTGTCGACGACTTGCGCCCCGGACAGAAGCTCACACTCGGCGATGTGCGGCGCGTCAGAGCGGCTGTCAATGACGGCGACGACCTCGACGCCCTTGGCGATCAGGTCTGTTGCGGTGCGGTGTCCATCATCGTTGTTGGTGAATACGGCCACCCGTTGCGCGGGCGTCGCGGCCCAGCGGTTGGCATAAGCGCGTATCGCTCCGGCCAGCATGATGCCGGGCCGGTCGTTGTTCTCGAAGGCGATGGGCCGTTCGGTGGCCCCGGCGCACAGCAGGCTCCGCTTCGTGTAGATGCGCCAGAGCGTCTGGCGCGGCTTGCCCGGCGCGGGTGTCGCGACATGGTCCGAGACGCGTTCGAGCGCGCCGTAGATCCCATGGTCGAATGCGCCAATCACAGTCGTGCGGGGCATCAGGCGGACATTCGGCAGGCCGGCAAGCTCTGCAACCGCTGCTGCCGCCCAGTCCGCGCCGGCCATGTTGCCAAGCGTGAACGTCTCGGCGTTGAGCCGCCCGCCCATGACGAAATCCTCATCCGCGAGGATGACCTCCGCGCCAGAGCGCCCGGCAGTCAGCGCTGCGGCAAGGCCCGCCGGACCCGCGCCGATGATCAGAAGATCGCAGTGCAGAAAGCCCTTGTCGTATACGTCGGGATCGGCCTCTCCGGTCAGACTGCCAAGCCCTGCGGCGCGGCGGATGATCGGCTCGTAGAGCTTTTCCCAGAACGCCTTTGGCCACATGAAGGTCTTGTAGTAGAACCCGGCGGCGAAGAACGGCGACAGCCTGTCGTTCAGACCCATCGCATCGAAGGTGAGCGAGGGCCAGCGGTTCTGACTTTTCGCCTCAAGCCCCTCGTAAATCTCGGCGGTCGTGGCGCGGGTGTTCGGCTCCTGCCGCGCGCCGGTACGCAGCTCGACGAGCGCGTTCGGCTCCTCCGACCCCGCGGAAATCGGGCCGCGCGGGCGGTGATATTTGAACGACCGGCCCATCAGGCGAATGCCATTGGCCAAGAGCGCCGAGGCGAGCGTGTCGCCGGGATGGCCCTGATAACCCTTCCCGTCGAAGCGGAAACTGACGGTCCGTGTCCGGTCGATCAGACCGCCCTTGATCCGGTTGGCCTGGCTCATTTGACGCGCCCCCTTTGGCGTGCCACATCACGGGCCAGTTCAACTTTCGAAATCTCATGCGTAACCGTGTTGCGGGTGACGACCAGCCAGGACCGGTCGCCCTGTTCGTGGAACCACAGTTCCCGGTGCTCGCCCGCCGGGTTGTCGCGCAGGTAGAGGTAGTCGTGGAACCGGTCCACAGCGTCTTCCGCCTGCCAGTCCGGGCGGTCGATCAGGCTCGCATCGCCGAGATAGGTGAATTCCTGCGCGTCGCGCGGACCCAGGAGGGGATGGTTGATGATCATCTGCCGAACACTCTCAATGCAGGTTGGGCTGAGCGCCCATGCCCTTTTCGTCGATCATCAGTCCCTTGCGGAACCGGTCGAACCGATAGGCGGTTGCGGTTTCATGGGGTCTGTCGGTGGCCAGAAGATGGGCAAAGGCCCAGCCGCTCGCAGGCGTGGCCTTGAAGCCGCCATAGCACCAGCCGCCGTTGAAATAGAGCCCGTCGATATCCGTGCGGTCTATGATCGGAGAACCGTCCATCGACATGTCCATGATTCCGCCCCACATGCGCAGGAGGCGCGCGCGGCCGATCATCGGCATCAGGCTCATGCCGCCCTCGCAGACATCCTCCACGACCGGCAGGTTGCCGCGCTGCGCGTAGGAGTTGTAGCCGTCGATATCTCCGCCGAAGACCAGACCGCCCTTGTCCGACTGGCTGACATAGAAATGCCCGGCGCCATAGGTGATGACACCCGGGATCACGGGTTTCAGCCCCTCAGTCACGAAGGCCTGAAGCACATGGCTCTCGATCGGCAGCCGATTGATCCCTGCCATCGCCATGACCCGGCCCGAGGACCCCGCCACGGCACAGCCGACCTTGCCCGCGCCGATGAACCCGCGCGTCGTCTCGACGCCAAGGCATTTGCCGCCTTCGATGCGGAATCCGGTGACCTCGCAGTTCTGGATGATGTCGACGCCGCGACTATCGGCACCGCGTGCGTAGCCCCAGGCGACTGCGTCGTGCCGCACCGTGCCGCCACGCGGCTGCAAGAGCCCTC
>JAUIDM010000093.1 GCA_030428915.1 Alphaproteobacteria bacterium
TCGAAGACGCTTGGCCGCAAGGTCGTCCTGCTCGCAAAGGCGCGCGCGACACTTATCCGCGATCACTGGCCCCGGCCATGGGTGCCCTTCGGGCTGGCAATGACCTGGGCCTGGATCGGGATCCGGTCCGGGGCCTTTCGGCTGCTGTCCTTACTGGGCCTGCGCAAGGCCGAGTCAAAGGCCGCGGCATGGACGGAGGCCTGGCAGGCGCGTCGCGATTGGTTGAAAGGATACTGAAGCGAGGGCGACATTCATGATATCCGGTGCCATCATGATGATGACAAAGTGATGTAGTATCAGCCGCAAGTTCGACTATCACGTCAGCGCAGAACGGCATTCCCGCGGAGAAACCAAGATTTACACGCGTTCGACACCAGCCGCCTCGGCCCCCCCGGCACAGATGCAGGCGGCAAGACCGGCCGACGCCGATGCTGGCTCGATCGTCGTGATGCTTTACGTTGCCGCCGTGATCCTGCCGATCGGCTTCGACATCGGCACGCTGGCAATCACCGCGCTACGTCTCATCCTGCTCATCGTCATGGTGCCGCTGACCGTCAGGCTTTTTTCGGGGCGCTACGGCAAGGTCTATCCGGTCGACTATCTGCTGTTCATGCATGCTCTGTGGGCGATCCTGTCGATCAGCATCAACAATCCTGACCGCGTGATCGAGAACGGCGGCGCGAACGCGCTCGAGTTTCTGGGCGGCTATGTCGTCGGGCGTGCCTATATCCGGTCGCCGGCGGCCTTCTATGCCCTGATCCGCACCGTTCTGCTCTTCACCGTCCTGTCGCTTCCCTTCGCGCTGATCGAATCGCAGACCGGAACGGCGATCCTTGTGCAATGGATCGACAGCATTCCCGGCATCAACACGGTCGAACAGATTGATATCGAAAAGCGTCTGGGGCTGCACAGGTCGCAGGTCGTGTTCGCACATCCGATCCACTACGGTTTGTTCTGCACGACGGCGCTTTCGCTGACCTGGATCGGGATGAAGGGTGTTCTGAACGGAACGGCGCGGGTGCTGGGATCGCTGGCCATCCTGATCGCCGTCTTTCTCTCGCTGTCCAGCGGGGCGCTGCTCGCGGCTTTGCTGCAAATCGGCCTGATCACCTGGAACTACATGTTCCGCAAGAACTCGCAGAAGTGGATGATCCTCGTCGGCATCTTCGCATTCCTCTATGTCTTGATCGACCTCCTGTCGAACCGGACCCCGATACGGGTGTTCATGAGCTATGCGACATTCTCCGCGCATAATGCGTTCTACCGGGCGATCATCTTCGAATGGGGAATGATGAACGTCTGGAACAACCCGTTTGTCGGATTGGGCCTGCGCCGCTGGATCCGTCCGGGCTTCATGAAGTCGGGCAGCATTGACAATTTCTGGCTGGTTATGGCCGTGAAATTCGGCATTCCCGGTTTCCTGATGATCGCCGGCGGATATCTCGACGCGGTGGTCAGGGTCGGCCGCAGAAAGCTGACGCCCGGTTCGCCGGTATCCAACCTTCGCCTGGCCTGGATATTCACATGCATCGGGCTGACCTTCTCGCTAGCGACCGTGCATATCTGGACATCGATCTATTCCTTCGTGTTCTTCATTCTGGGGGCGGGCGTCTGGATGGCGAGCGCTTCGGACGAGCCCGGCTCGGCTGCCCATGTAGCCGCCAATACGACGGCCGAACGGAAAACGATCTGGTCGCGCCAGACGGAACCGGTCATGCGACGCGAAGGTCTGGGGGTCACACTCACGCGCGGCGAGGTGGAGGACGCGGTGCAGGCGGCGCAGCAGGAAGACCAGGGTCCGCGCTACACCCGGTTCGCACGAGGCGGCAACGGGAATGACGGCTACCGACGATCGCACGGGGAGGACGAGACATGACGTCCGCCTTCGCTCCGTCGACGGCGCTCCGCGGATTTCCTCCGATTTTCGCCGCTTCGAACCTGGCTGCTGGAAATTTCCTTTAAATGGGTGTATGCCCGGCACGCCTCGCCACCGGGGCAGCATTACAGAGTGAAGAGTGAACGATTTGAACGCAGGCGCGCCCATCATGACGGTCGATGCCCTGAAGCGCCCGGCTATTCGGACCTTCATGGAAATGCCCGGCACGCTGGCAGGTGTCAGTATGACATGCCGGTCGATCCTGACCGCCGCCTCTGCCGCTGATATTCGGGTCGACCTTTTCACGTCCTTTCTTGACGGCGCGACGCCGGACGGCCTTTCCGTTCACACGAGCCTGCCGCGCCTTCTGCATCCCCTTCCCTACGCCATCACCAAGCATCTCGCGCGTACGCACCTGCGCAAGCGATTCCTTGATGCCGTGTCGGAAGGTGACGTCGCCTACCTTTGGCCCTCGACACCGCTGCAGATCTACGAGGCCCTGGCCGCGCGCGGCGTGCCCATCGTGGCCGAATCCGTGAACACGCGTATGGCGGTGGCAAAACCGCTTCTGGACGCTGCGTACGAAGAACTGGGCCTGCCACCCGGCCACGGCATCACGGATGCCCGCGTCCGTGAACAGAATGCACGCCAGTCTCTCTGCACGGCGATCTTCGCTCCGAGCCCCGCAACCGAGCACTCGATGCGCGGCACGGTGCTGGAACACCGGATGATCCCCGCAAGCTACGGCACCTGGGTTCCGAAATCACCGCCGGCGCGGCCCCGCAAAGAGACGGGCGAACCGGTGACGTTCCTTTTTCTCGGGCGGCTTTGCGTGCGCAAGGGCGCGCATCTTCTGCTTGACGCCTGGCGCCGGGCACCCGCGAATGCACGGTTAAGGATCGTCGGAGAGATCGAGCCCGCGCTGCGGACCATTTTCGCCGATGTGCTTGATGCGCCCACCGTCCACTGTGTCGGATTTACCCTCGATATCGGGGCCGAGCTTGCCCGTGCCGATGTTGCTCTGCTGCCCTCGCTGGAAGAGGGCGATCCGATCGCGACCTATGAGGCCGCCGCGCATGGCCTGCCGGTGATCGCGTCCCCGGCGGGTGCCGGGCGCATCGGCGCGGACACTGGCGCGATCACCGTTGTCGACCCGTCCGACACGGATGCCTTGCGACAGCTTTTCGAAGACTTCACGTTGTCCGAGGAACTGCGCCGCCACTGGGGCGAACGGGCCCGCGCCGCTTCCCTCGGATACGACTGGAACATCGTCGCGCCGCTTCGCATGAAGCGGCTCTTCGACTTTCTGGGCCGCTAGGCTTCGTCCCCGCGCCGCCCCAGGTGGCGCCGCCCGTCGCGTTCGGCTCTCTCCATCTGACGTTGCCGTTCGCGAAATCTTTCACGCTGGGCATCCGAATATTCGTCCACGCAGGCCGGGCATTGCACGCCGTCCTCATAGTCCGGATGCGCCATATCTGATTTCGTGATCGGACGGCGGCAGGCGTGGCACATCTCATGCGGCCCTTCGACAAGGCCGTGGCCCACGCTCACCCGCTGGTCAAAGACGAAGCATTCGCCGTGCCACAGGCTTTGCTCTGCCGGAACGTCCTCCAGATATTTCAGGATACCGCCCTTCAGGTGATAGACGTCGCTCACCCCTTCCTTCAGCAGAAAATTGGTCGACTTCTCGCAGCGGATACCGCCGGTGCAGAACATCGCCACCCGCTTGTTGCCGAACCGCCCGGCGTTCTCCCGCCACCAGGCCGGAAACTCGCGGAAGCTCTTCGTGCCCGGATCAACCGCGCCATCGAAGCTGCCGATGGCGACCTCGTAGTCGTTGCGCGTGTCGATCACGACGACATCGGGGGCCGAGATCAGGTCGTTCCAGTCCGCCGGCTCGACATAATGTCCTGTCCCTGCCAGCGGATCGACATCGGGTTCGCCCATCGTGACGATCTCGCGCTTCAGGCGCACCTTCATCCGGCCGAACGGCATATCGGTCGCCGTGCTTTCCTTCCAGTCGAGATCAGCGCAGCCGGGAAGAGTGCGGATATTGGCAAGAACGACATCGATGCCGCCCCGGCTGCCCGCGATGGTGCCATTGATCCCCTCGCGCGCCAGCAACAGCGTCCCCCGCACTCCGGCTGCCTCGCAGGCGGCCAGAAGCGGCCCGCGCAGGGCGGCGGGGTCCGGAAAGGCGGTGAATTTGTATAGCGCGGCGACGGTGAACATGGCGGCGTGATACGGCGGCGCGGCCGAATGGGCAAGTCAGCCGCGCGCGGCAGTGGAAAGCAAGGCAACCGGTCCCGACCGGTCGGGCATCAGGGCAACGCGCCGTCCAAGCGCGGATGCCAGCCTGTCTGCCGAATAGAGGGGCGCCAGAACGCCCGGTGCCAGCAGATCGGGATTGTCGGCAAGGAACGTCTCGGCATCATCTGCGGATGCGTCCATGCGCTCCGCGATCAGGCTGAGGAACGCGAAGGTGATCGTGGCAGAGTATTTTCCGGGCGCGCCCGCCGCCTCTGCCAGCCGCCGGATCGCCGCCGCATAGCGGTGCGCAGCGGCAAAGAACTCTTCCTGCCGAAGCAGTTCCCAGGCCGACAGGACATGGTCCCGATGGCTGAACTGTGCCGCGTCCATCCGGCCCGCTTCCAACGCGGCAAGGGTTTCGCCGGGGGTCATGACGGATCCTCGGTCAGGCGGTGGCTGTCCGCCGCCGTCAGGTCGAGGTCATAGACCTGTTTCAACTGCGCGATCTTCTTCAGCGTCTCGTCCGAAAACGGCGCCTTGCCTTCGAAGGCATGCAGCGCCATGCCCTCGACAAGCTCGGCGACCGGCATCTCCAGATGCTCCGCCAGACCCTTCATCACCTTCAGAAGCCGCTTTTCCAGCCTCAGGCCGGTCTGTATCCGTTCAACTTTTTTCATGTTATTATCATGGTACCTAGGTAACATAGTGTCAAGCCATTGGTTGACGCGCCCCGCGCCGCTGCTTACGCATCGGGAATGCAAGTGCGGAGGCCCCATGCGTGACACAAGCCATGCCCTGATCGTCATCGACGTGCAGAACGACTTCTGCCCCGGCGGTGCGCTGGCCGTCGCCGACGGCGACGCCATCCTGCCCCGCATCAACGCGCTGATGGATGACTTCGCGGTCAAGGTCCTGACGCAGGACTGGCATCCGGCCGATCACGCCTCATTCGCGGCAAACCATGAGGGCGCGGCGCCCTTCAGCATGATCGAGATGCCTTACGGGCCCCAGGTCCTCTGGCCCAGCCATTGCGTACAGGGAACCGAAGGCGCCGCGTTCCACAAGGATCTGCGCACCGACCCCGCCGACCTCGTCATCCGCAAGGGGTTCCGGCCCGCCATCGACAGCTATTCGGCGTTCTTCGAGAATGACCACACGACCCCCACCGGGCTGGAAGGGTATCTGAAAACCCGCGGCGTCACCGACCTGACCCTCGTCGGCCTCGCCACCGATTTCTGCGTCGCCTATTCGGCCATCGACGCGGCAAAGCTCGGTTTCGCCGTCACCGTGCTCGAAGATGCCTGCCGGGCCATCGACCTTGACGGTTCGCTCGCCGCCGCGCGCAATCAGATGCGCGCCGCCGGCGTGCGGCTGGAGGCCTGACATGGTCGACATCGCCACCCGGGTCTACAACCACAATTTCAAGATCGACCCGATCGTCCGCTCGCTGATCGACACCGATTTCTACAAGCTTCTGATGTGCCAGTCGGTGCTGAGAAACCGGCCCGATACCATCGTCCGCTTCTCGCTGATCAACCGAACGAAGAGCATTCCGCTCGCGGAACTCATCGACGAAGGCGAACTGCGCGAACAGCTTGACCATGTCCGCTCGCTTTCCCTCAGCCGGGGTGAAAGCACCTGGCTGCGCGGCAACACCTTCTACGGCAAGCGGCAGATGTTTTCGCCCTCGTTCATGGAATGGTTCGAAGACCTGCGCCTGCCGCCCTATGAGCTGGAGCGCAAGGGCGACCAGTACGAATTGACCTTCGAAGGCAAGTGGCCCGAGGTGATGCTCTGGGAAATCCCCGCACTCGCAATCCTCATGGAACTTCGTTCGCGCGCGGTGCTGGCCACCATGGGCAAGTTCGAACTGCAGGTGCTCTATGCCCAGGCCATGACCCGGCTTTGGGAAAAGATCAAGCGGCTGCGCCAGATCGACGGGCTCAGGATCGCCGATTTCGGCACACGCAGACGGCACAGCTTCCTTTGGCAGGACTGGTGCGTGCAGGCGATGATCGAGGGACTTGGCGAGGCTTTTGTCGGCACGTCGAACTGCCGCATCGCCATGCGCCGCGATATCGAGGCGATTGGCACCAATGCCCACGAACTGCCCATGGTCTATTCCGCGCTCGCTGAAACCGATATCGAACTGGCCGAAGCACCCTACAGGGTTCTTGCCGACTGGCACGAGGAGCATTCGGGCAACCTGCGCATCATCCTGCCCGACACCTATGGCACCGAGGGCTTCCTGAAACGCGCGCCTGATTGGCTCGCAGGCTGGACCGGCATCCGCATTGATTCAGGCGACCCCGCGACCGGCGCGGAAACTGCGATCCGCTGGTGGAAGGACAGGGGGGAGGACCCGACGCAAAAACTCGTCATCTTCTCCGACGGGCTCGACGTCGAGAAGATCGAAGAGCTGCACCGCCAGTTCGCGGGCCGGGTCAAGGTCTCGTTCGGCTGGGGCACGCTTCTGACCAACGACTTCCGCGACTTCGTCAAAGACGACGCACTCGCCCCCTTCAGCCTTGTCTGCAAGGCGGTCACCGCGAACGGTCGGCCCACGGTGAAACTTTCTGACAACCCCAACAAGGCGATGGGTCCCGCCGACCAGATCGACCGCTACAAACGCGTCTTCGGGGTCGGACAGCAGGAAGAGATGGACGTGATCGTCTGAAAGGGTGCAGGAAAAGCATGACAATGACCTCCGCCCGTACACCGTCCGGCAAGCTCCGCGCGGCGGGGCTGGGGCTGCGTTTCGAAGGCCGGCCTGGGCCCTTCAACGCGATCACCGATGTGGCGGGCGTATCAGTGGGCTATTCCACGATCATCGAGGGGTCGGGCCCCCTCCGCGTGGGGCGGGGCCCCGTGCGCACCGGTGTCACGGCCATCCTGCCACGCCCGGTGGACGAGGTGCACCTGCCGGTTTTCGCAGGGTTCCACAGCCTCAACGGCAATGGCGAGATGAGCGGGGTGCATTTCATTGCCGAGGCGGGAAACTTCGCCTTGCCGATCACGATCACCAACACGCATTCCTGCGGCCTGACCCGCGACGCGACAATCCGGTGGTTTGCCCGACGCTTCGCCGACCGCCTCAACGACGATTTCGCATTGCCGGTCGCCGCCGAGACCTATGACGGGTTTCTCAACGACATCAACGGGTTTCACGTCACCGACGAACATGTGAACGCCGCGATAGACAGCGCAGCGCCCGGCGCGGTCGAGGAGGGAAGCGTGGGCGGCGGCACGGGCATGAAGTGTTTCGGCTTCAAGGCAGGGTCCGGCACCGCGTCCCGGATCGTCGGTTATGCAGGGCATGACTTTGCGCTCGGTGTCTTCGTGCAGGCGAATTTCGGCGCGCGTGGCGATCTTACCGTTCTCGGCCGTCGCCTCGGATCGGCGTTCGACGATGTCAGGGTGAAATATGCCACGCCCGATCCGGACCTCAGTTCCATCATCGCGGTGATCGCCACCGACGCGCCTTTTCTGCCGCACCAGCTTCGACGGCTTGCGCAGCGCGCAACGCTCGGGATCGGCCGGTTGGGCGGCTTTGGCCGGCATGGGTCCGGCGATCTTTTCCTTGCCTTCTCGACCGCCAACCGTGGCGTGATGAGCGGCGGCCGCGAGGCGCTTCTGTCAGCCGCCTTCGTGCCCGACGACCATATCGACCCGTTCTTCGAGGCGGTCGTTCAGGTGGTGGAAGAGGCGGTCCTGAACAGCATGATCGCCAACAGCGACATGGAGGGCCGGGACGGCAACTTCGTTCCCGCGATCCCGCATGACCGGCTTCGCGCCTGTCTCGGACTGACCGGCTGAGGTCAATGGGTGCAAGCCAAAGCCCGGCGCACCGGAAAACCGGCGCGCCGGGCGGATGGGTCAGAGCGTCGTCACCAGTTCCACGCCCAGCGTGTTCTGCACATCCAGAAGATGGTTGTGGATCGTCACGAACGGTGATCCGGCGAAAAGCAGCCCGACGCCATTAAGGTCGAAATCCATCAACAGGCTGCCAGAATCGCCGCCCGCCGACATCGCCGTGGTGATGATCTGGTGGCGGAAGATGGCGACCCCCTCGGCGCCGAAATTCACGGCGACCGTCGCGTTCGTCGCCTGAACGACTCCGGACGTCACCTCGGTCGTGCGCCCGACCTTCAGCACGTTCATCAGTGGCAGGGCCTGCCCGACACCCGTGGGCGCCGCCGCACCGATGATCGAGGCGGTGACGTTCCGCGCATCGGTCGGCCGCGCAAGGGCCGCATCGATCAGGTTATAGCCATTCGCGCCAAAGACGATCTCTTCCGTCCGCTCGAAGGTCGCGACGGTGTCGGCGGGATAGACGCCGCCATCGAAAGGCCCCGGCTGCAGGATCTTGTCGCCGGGCCGCGCCTTGTTCACATCGGCCAGCACATGGTTGTTGGACAGGATCAGGATATCGCCCGCTTCGTCCTTCCCGCGATGGCAGCAATCGTGATGGTGGTGATGATGATCGCAGCACCGCCGCACGTCGCGCACCAAGGCGCCGAACGTGCCTGCCGTGATGTTGTAATGGCCGATCGAATAACCCGGCAAGGCCGGACGGACGCGCGTATCGAAGGCCAGCGACCGGATCACGCCCACCTCCACCACATCGGTCGGCACACCGTTGATCTCGCCCGGCACCGTCGAGGACTTGGCCAGATCGGCGGTCTTCTTCTTCTCGGTGACATAGACCGTCAGGCTCGCCACGTCCTTTAGCGTCGTGCCCTTCATCTTGTGCGATGTGGCCACGCCAACAACGTTGTCCATCGCCATCAGCTCGGCTTCGTGCTTTTCCTGCACCTCCGTCACGCGGGCCGAGGCCTCGATGGCCTGGAAGCGTTTGGCGTCCGGCTCACCGGCCTGTTGCTTGGCGAAACTGGCCCAGTTGTCGGCGGCCTTCTTGCCGGCATTCTCCTGGGCCTTGGTCCATGAATTCATGTCTTTTGTCATAACGACCTCCTTAAAAAATACCCTTCCCGAAAACATCTGCGCATCACGGGGACGAAAATGCGTCCCGGCGGAAAACTCTTGCCGGGCTACCCGGCCAGCGCGATCCAACTATACCAGATTCAACCTGTTCGGACCATGATGAACTCGCCTGCACTATTGTTAGGCCATGGTCTGGCACCTATCTGAAGCTGTACCGACGGCGTTCGGGGCGCCCAGCCGCCCCTCAGGATGCCGGCATGATCTTCCCGGACAAGGAGGGAAGCGGAAGTGAACAGAAAAACAGCAGTTGTGTCCTGCGCGGCCGCCCTGATCGCGGGCGGCGCAGGAGCCGTTGAAACCGGCCATTCCGGCCCGCCAGCCATTGAGGAGGCAGCCATGAAAAGATCACTCGGTCCGGCCTGGACGGCGGACGACATCGCGTCAGGGGAGCTGGCCGCGCAGAAATGGGCGACCTTCGCCTCGAACACGACGGATGGCGCGGGCGGAACGCCCTTTTCCGGCGGCAGCGCCAAGGTGACGGAGGTTCTGTCGCGGCACGAGGCCGATCTGATGGCCTATCCGAACGTGGTCGCGGTCTCGGACGGCATCTGCCAGGCGGGCGATGAGGCCGGGCAGGCCTGTATCAACGTCTATGTCAGCCAGAAGGTGAAGCCTGACGACCTGCAGGCGGATCAGCGCCTGCCAGAGCGGCTCGACGGGGTCCGGGTGGAAGTGATCGAAGCCGGTGAGATCGGCACCCTGCCTATGAAATAAGGCTCGACTGCAATTCTGACCACAGCCTCTGCGGACCGGCGATGACGCCGGGCACGCGCGGATCGGCCGAGTTGAACCGCAAGGCGTGACCGTGGCGGTCGGTCACCGTGGCCCCGGCTTGCCGCGCGATCAGGTCGCCTGCCGCGACATCCCATTCCCAACTCGGACGCAGGGTCAGCATCGCGTCATAGCGCCCTTCGGCCACCAGACACATCCGCCAGGCAACCGACGAGCGGAACTTGCGGGTGAAGGGCGGCGGGGCGCCGTTCCGCCAAAGCTCCGGCGCAAGGTTGGGCTTGGCCGTCAGAAGCGTCGACCCGCCCGCCTCTGCCCTTGACGACGACCGGATCGGGACATCGTTCAGAAGGGCAGGGCCGTTATCGGTCGCGGCATATAGCGCGTTCCGCATCGGCAGATAGACGACGCCCGCAGTCACCTTCCCGCCCTCGGCCACGGCCAAAGAATGGGCCCAGGCCGTATCGCCGTCGATGAAGGCCCGGGTGCCATCGATCGGATCGATGATGAAGGTGCGTTCCATGCCAAGCCGAACCGCATCGTCGGGCGTTTCCTCGGACAGCCAGCCGTAATCTGGCCGCGCCGCGCCAAGTTCGGCATGCAGCATCCGGTTTACTTCCAGATCGGCCTCCGTCACCGGCCCGGCTCCGCCCGGCTTGTGCCAGATGCCCGGATCGCGACGGAAATAGCCGCGCGCGATGCGGCCTGCCTCCCGCGCGGCGTCGATCAGAAGCGCAAGATCACGCGCCGGCAAGCGTCAGCCCTTCGACCAGAAGCGAGGGGACGACATGGCTCAGATGCCCCCGCGCATCGTTTGCGGGCGTGATCCGCAGCAGCATGTCGCGCAGATTGCCCGCGATCGTGCATTCATTGACCGGATAGGCGATCTGGCCATTCTCGATCCAGAAGCCCGAGGCGCCCCGCGAATAATCCCCCGTCGTCGGGTTGATGGAGGCGCCGATCATCGACGTGACCAACAGACCCGTGCCCATCTCGGCGATCAGCAGATCGCGGCTCTTGTCGCCCTGCGTCAGCGCGATGTTGCTGACACTCGGTGAGGGCGGAGAGGAGGTGCCGCGCGACGCATTGGCGGTCGATTGCATGCCCAGCCTGCGCGCGGTGCCAAGATCAAGCGTCCAGCCCATCAGCACCCCGTCCCGCACGATATCGCGCGGCGCGGTCGCCAGCCCTTCGGCATCGAAGGGCCGCGACCCGGAAATGCGTGGCCGGTGCGGGTTTTCGTGGATCGACAGCCCCTTGGGCAGGACCTGCTCTCCCAGCGCATCGCGCAGCCAGGAGGACCCGCGCATGATCGCCGATCCGTTGGCAGCAGCCAGCAGATGGCCGATCAGGCCCGCGGCGATGCGTTCGTCGAAAAGCACCGGATAGGCCCCGGTCCTGGGCTTCCGCGCCCCGCCACGTTCGACGGCGCGTGTACCGGCCAGTGTGCCGATCTCTTCGGCCGAGGGCAGGTCGGACTGGTAGGTCCGGCTTTCCGCCGCCCAGTCGCGCTCCATCTTCAGACCCTCGCCGGTGATCGCGACGGCCGAGATCGACCGGCCTGTCCGTCCATAGCCGCCGGAAAAGCCGTTCGTCGCGGCAAGATGAATAGCGCGGCGCGAATAGCTGGCCGAGGCCGACTGGCACTGGCTGACCCCTGTCACAGCCAGCGCCGCAGCTTCGGCCCGGCGGGCGTCATCCTCCAGATCGGCGGCGGCGGGTTCGGGTGCCGGGTCGGCAAGATCCAAAGCAGAGACGTTCCAGGCGCTGGCAAGCTCGCCCGGATCGGCGAGCCCGAGACTCTCATCCTCGGGCGCCTCGCGGGCCATGGCGGCGGCGCGTTCGGCCATCTCGGCGATGGTCCGGTCCGAAATGTCAGAGGCCGAGACACAGGCCTGTCTCTTGCCGATCAGCACGCGCAGCCCGATCTCGATCCCCTCCGACCGCTCGGCCTGTTCCAGCCTGCCGCCGCGTACATCGACGGAAACCGAGGTGCCATCCACGGCAATCGCATCGGCCCCATCCGCCCCGGCCTTTGTTGCAGCAGCCAGAAGCGCGTCTGTCAGGGTGGAAAGCCGGTCGGTCATCGCTGGGTCCTGCTCTGGATCGGATTTCTAGCACCTAGTCCGGCGCGGATCGGGGCGCAAGGGCGGCAGGACAGATGTCGGGACGGATGCCATACGCGTGCCATGCGCTTGCGGGACGGATGCCATCGGCCAAAAACGAAACCGCCCGCCGGATGGCGGGCGGTTCGCAATACGTCATGAGGCGGGGCTACTGAACCCGCTGGCCATTGGCATAGACGCCGCCATCTTCCTTGAATTCGATCTTGGAGGTCAGCGTATCCTCACCCGACGGCACCGCGAAAAGCCCCATCATCATGCGCGCGCCCATCGCCTGATCCTCGGGCACGAAGCCCATCGCCACGAGCTTGTCTATCAGGGCATTGGCACCGATCAGTTGCAGATCGACCGCGCCCAGAGGCTTTGGCATGCCCGCGCTGTTGTCGAAGGTCAATGCGCCGTTTCCGGTCAATTCCGCGCCAACGGCCGAAACCTTCAA
>JAUIDM010000094.1 GCA_030428915.1 Alphaproteobacteria bacterium
CCAGCCCGCGAATACATGGTGCAACCGGCTGGTGAAATACGCCGAAAAGGGCAAGCTGGATCGGGGACGGCTGCTGGATGCCTCGCTCGACGCGCTGGACCGTGATTTCGCGCAGTTTCGCGCGGGCTGGTATTCCCGGTTTCACACGGCGCTTCAGCCGACGGCGGAGGAATTGGCTGCACGGGCCGGACGATATCTGGCGCTGCTCGCCTCCTCCGTGCCGCCCACTGTCTCCTTCGCCATGAAGGCGGTACAGGCGCTTGACCGCGCCAAGGCGGTCGCGCCTGCCGACCTGCTCGATGCGCTTGAACCGGCCCTGCAAGCCCGCGCCAAGGGTACTGTCTCGGCGGCGCTGAACCTTGCTACCTCAGCGGCGAAGCGGGACAAGACGCTTGCCCCCGGCGCCGCGCAACTGGCGACGCTGGCGCTTGTGTCCGAGGATGCCGATGTTCAGACGAAAGCGCTCGACCTGATTGAAAAAATCGGCGGTGCCGCGGACGATGCAGTGCGTTCAGCCCTGCACGACTATGTCGATCTGGCCGCGCCCTCGGTCCGCCCACGTATTGCCGCCCTTGCGGGAACCGAACCAGAAGAAACGCCTGTGGCAGAGCCGGTCATCACCGGGCCGAGACAGGCAGAGCCGATAGCCCCCGTGGCGGATGCGGCGGAGGCGCTGACGCTCTTTCTGACCGTGCTGGAGGATTGCCGCGACCCGTTCGCCATCGAAAGGGCCATCGACGGTATCGCCCGGTTCGGACCGGATCTGCGCGCGGATTACACGGCCCTGTCGCCACTGCGCAAACGCGCCGCGCAGGTCTTCAACGCCCCAGGCGACAGCGAGATCCGCTTCGCGCTGGCGGCCACCGGGCGGGCACTGGCCGAGGGCGTGACGATTGACGACCTGCGCAAGGCGACAAGCGGCGATCCCGACCACCAACTTGTCCGGCCCGGCCGGTTCGCGCGCAGCTTCCTGGACCGCAACGCCGAGGTGATCGACCGGGTTCTCGCGGGTGTTTCGACACCACTTCTGTCGGCACCATCCGACACGTCCGGTGTCGTCACCCCGACCGATCTGGCGGCACGCATGGCGGCCCTGCAGGCCGCTGGCTGTGATCTGACCGGAACCGATCTGCATCTTGCACTTCTGCGGCTCGGCCATGTGGGGCGCGATGACACACGGGCTTCAATTCCCACCCCAAGCGACGCCGGAAAAGCAGTCGCCTATGCGATGGGCGCCGACGCTGCGCCCGGCAAGGACAGGGCGCTTTGGGCCTGCGCTTGGGCGGCACGGCAACCCTGCACGGCCGATCCGGCTATTGCCGGGCTTTTTCAGCCTCCCTTGCCCGATTGCGGCACCCCGGCAGGTATGTCGCTGAAAGTCTGGCGCCGGGACAGCGACCAGTATTTCTGGATCGTGGTCGAAGTGCCCGTCGCGGTCGATGCGAAGGGGGCGACCGAACCCTTGCCAGCCATGTTCTACCCCGAACAGAAGAACTACTATTGGAACGACGGTGTCTGTGGCTATGTTTATCAGGACGTCGTCTGGGCCTCGCTCCTCCGTCCGGCATGGCCTGAGCCGTTCTTCCGGCAGGCGCTGTTGTCGATGGATACATCGCAGAAGCTGAGCGACCACTACTGCCGGGCCTATCTTGAACCGTTCTTTCGTCCCGGCCCTGCCATCGGCCCGCTGGCGGCGGCGACATTGGGCTATTATCTGGCCTCAGAGGATAAGTCGGTCACATCCCTGACCGCAGAGGCAGTCGCGGTTCTGGTGGAGGAAGCCCGACTGGATGCCCCGACCTTCGCCGCGGCGATCAGGCCGTTCCTAATGTCGCATGGCCTGCCGACAGTACGCTGGTCGAAGGGATTGGCCGCGATCGCCGACGCCGGCCACAAGGGTTTTGTGCGCGATGTGATGTTCGAGTTGTTCGATTTTGCCCCGGACGATGCACCGCGAGATTTGGGCGCCATGCTGGAGTTGCTGTTCGAGCTGTGCCTGGCCTCCGGTACCGCCCCTGTGCGCCCGGAAACGATCGCATGCCTGAAGGCCATACCCGGCGGCGGCAAGGTGGCGAAGTTCTCGAAAAAGCTCGTTCAACTATTGGATCGGGGCGCTCCATGATCCATCCCCCGGAGCCCGGCCCGCATGATGCACCCGGTTTCTGGCTCGACCGGCCCGACCACCGTGACTGGCTGGCTGCCGAGGCAGATCGCCAATTTGCCTTCTTCAGGGCCAGCCTGCGGCGGGCGGGCGGGTTTCATACGCTCGGACATGACGGTCAGCCGCTGCCGGACGATACGCAGGAACTGCACACGACAACGCGACTCGTCCATTCCTACGCGCTCGGCCAGCTTCGCGGCGTCGCAGGAGCCGCAGAGATCGTCGAGCACGGGATGCAATATCTGCAAGGCCACCATCGGGATAAGCAATTCGGCGGCTATGTCTGGGCGCTGGACGGAAATGGCGTGTCAGACGGGCGCAAGCTGGCCTATGGGCACGTCTTCGTCTTGCTGGCCGGGGCCAGCGCCCTGCAGGCGGGGCATCCCGATGCCGGTGCACTGATCGACGATGCGAGCACTCTACTGGACCGGCATTTCTGGGAGGAAGAGGCGGGCCTGTACCGCGACGAATGGAACCGGGACTGGACCCCGTTTTCCACCTATCGCGGCATGAACGCGAACATGCACGGAGTGGAGGCGCTGCTGGCCGCTTATGAGGCGACCGGTCGAGAGGGATTTTTGCACCAAGCGGGCCGTATACTCAATTTCTTCACAGGCCGGATCGCACCCGAGCATGGCTGGCGACTGCCCGAACACTTTACCGAGCATTGGCATGTCGACCGCACCTATTCGGGTGACCCGATGTTCCGACCCGCCGGGACGACACCGGGCCATTCGTTCGAGCTTGGACGCCTGCTCTTGCAATACTGGGACCTGATCGGGCGACCGGCGGACGGCGCCCCGGACCGGGCGCGGGCATTGATCGAGCGGGCCCTGACCGACGCATGGGACGCGGAAAGAGGCGGTATCGCCTACACGCTTGACTTTGATGGCTGCGTCGCCAATTCGACGCGTTACTGGTGGCCTGTCACGGAGGCCATCGGCGCTGTGGCCATGTTGCTCAAGCTCGACAGGCGCATCGGGGACGAGGATTGGTATCGCCGGCTCTGGACCTTCGCGGCGCGCAATTTCATCGACCGGGAGTTTGGCGGATGGTTTCCGACTGCGGACCGCGACGTCGCATCGACCGGTCCGAGTTTCCCCGGCAAGCCCGATATCTATCATTCCGTTCAGGCGGCCCTGTTCCCGCTGGCGCCGGGGCTGTCGCGTCATTTTGAGGGATTGCAGGCCGAGAGCTGACCTCGCGTCCATGACAAGGCGGCGGCAATCCTAATCGGAAGGCCGCGCCTGGCCACCCGGCGTTCGGTTCAGGGGCTGAAAACGATGCCGTCGTCCCGTTTCGTCCTGACTACTCCGCAGCAGGGGCGGGACGCATGGTTGCAACCAGTTCGGCGACCTTGATGCCGAACTTGCGCATTTCGGACTTGTTCATGATCGCACCGTCACGGGTCAGGTACAGCCAGTCGGTTGCCGTCAACGTATGACCACCGGATTCCGGCGGCAGTTTGATCTTGTAGCGCAGCATCACGGTTGCACCCGAAACGACGCCCTTCGCCTCGCCGACGATATCGTCCGCGGTCGCCGTGAATGTATTGTCGGGGCCGCGTTTCAGATACCATTTGCGGTGCTGCTCGACGCCGTTGGAATAGACGAAATGCTCGCTCAACGTGCCTGTATCGCCGTCCCATTCGCCCATCATTTCGGCGACGAACGTGTTGTTCACCCTTCCTTTCGGTCCATAGATCACGCCCTCTGCAATGATCGGACCCGACAGATGCTTCTCTAGGGAAAACGCCGGTCCGGTTTCGGCGTAGTCGGCGGGGGACTGGGCGCGAAAGCTCAGAAACAGGGACTTGGCGGCGATTCCCACAATCACGAGAAGCAGGATGGCGACGACGAGTTTCATGTAGTTGCTTCCTTTGTCGGCAGCGCGAACACCATGGCAATCGCGCAGAGTTTGAGGATACAGGGCAAGACGGCATAGGCGATGTTCAGAACGGCCAGCGCTTCGGCGCTGTTGGCCTGGCCGGGGACGAAGCCGTTTTGGCCAAGCAGGGGAAGGACGGTGAAGGCGGCAAGAGCGAGGCCGAGTTTTCCGGCGAAGGACCAGATACCGAAGGCCGCCGATGCATTCAGCCCGGCAGAAGTCAGTGCGACCGAGAACATAGCGGGCAGAATGACCATATCTGCGCCAAGTGCCGCCCCGGATGCGATGCAGATCAAGACAAAGCCGATCAGGTTTCCGGGTGCAAGGAAAGCCGCGCCGACAAATCCCAGTACCGCGAGCGGCATTGCGATGAGTAATGTCGCCCTTGTGCCGAACCGATGGCTGGCCCGGGTCCAGACCGGAACGCTCAATCCGGCGGACAGGAAGAACAGGACAAGAAGCGGACCTGCCTTTCCCGGCAGACCGAGGCGGTCCTCAACAAAGAACAGGAACAACGTGGATGTGATCGCCACCGGAAGACTGTTGACCAGCGCGAGCGCAAGCAACCGCAGGGCACCCGCACGCGCAAGGCCGGCGAGTGATAGTGTTTCGCCGACGACCGGCGTCCGGCGCCAGATGGGCCGCGTCAGCAAACCCGCCAGTAGCGCGATTGCGCCGAGGAGAAGACCGAAAGCCGGATAGCCCTGCGCCGCAGCGCCCAATCCGACTAAGAGCGATGGGGCAATCGACGCGATCACGACCCCGGCCAGCATGCCCCCCTCGCGAAAGGCGGCGAGCGTCAGCAACTCCCCCGAACCGGCGCGGATGGCCAGCGTCGCGCTCCGCCCGTAAAGCAGGATCGTGCCCAGACTGTAGGCCGAGAACAGAAGGATAAGGATCACCACTAGTTCGGCGACCACTTGCGGGCCGGGCCGAAGCCAGAAGAGAAGCGGAAACCCGATTGCCAACCCGCCGGCGGCAATCATAGCGAACAGGCTTTGCGCCCGTGGCCAGCGGTCGATGGCCCAGCCGATCAGCGGGTCCTGAACCAGGTCGATCAAGCGGATGACCAGCAGGATGGTACCTATAGTTCCCAGCGCGATGCCAAGATCGGCAGAGGCAAAACGCGGCAGATGGATGTAAAGCGGGATGCCGGCCGCCGCCAACATGAGCGCGTAGAGACTGACGCGCGGATAGACCATCACTGGCCGCGCAGTTTGCGCGTGAATGCGGGCGAACGGGTATTGTCGCCCAGAAAGATCGCCATGAAGCGTTGTTTGATCCCGGGATATGACAGCGCGCACATGCGCTGGCCGTTACGCCAGAACAGGATCTCGTCAGGGCCGTTGGACACCGCGAGATAGCGGTCGCCCTTGCCGACGTCCTCGTAGCATTTTTCAAGCTGGTCCCGCACAGGCAGGGACGCGCCGGTCCGGCTGAATTCGCGCAACGTGGCTTCGACAAGATCGGTTTCGCTTAGTCCGCGCAGATAGGTCAGTTCCAGTGCCAGGTCGTCTTGCCAGTCGAGCGTTCTGCCTTCGGCGGTGTAAAGACGTGCCTGGTAAAGCGGCAGCCCCAGGAAGCGCAACGTCGCCTGACCGCGCAGTTCGGCGCCGGGAAGGACCGACGATACCGGAACCGCCTGGGCGACCAGCGGAAAGAGGAGGAGAAGAAGCGGTAGAAGCACCCTAGGCATGGGCCAGCTCCACCTGAACGACATTGGTGTGCCCGACGGCAAAGGATGCGGCGCAGATTTCAAGATAGTACTTCCAGTTTCGGAAGAACGCCTCTCCATAACCCAATGCGCCGATCCCCGTCTTCTGTGCGGAAAGGCGTTCGGACCACAGGCGGCAGGTTCTGGCATAGTCCTGACCGAAAGCGAACCTGTCAGTCAGCCGCAAGCCGGCATTCCGCGCCTGCTGGGCGATCATCGTGTCGGACAGAAGCATGCCGCCCGGAAACACGTATTGGCGGATATAGTCCGAAGATGTGCGGTAGGTTTCAAAAAAACTGTCGGCCACGGTTATTACCTGCAACAACACCCGGCCGCCTGCCGCAAGATTGCGCTTCAGCACCGCGAAATAGCTGGGCCAATACCGCATGCCGACCGCTTCGATCATCTCGATGGAAACGATGTTGTCATATTTCCCGTCGATGTCGCGATAATCCTTAAGCTGGATGTCCGCGCGCCCGTCGAGACGGCACTCGGCATAGCTCTGCTGGTTTCGCGAGATCGTGACGCCGGTCACATCACGGCCCTCACCCGCGGCCTGTTCGGCGAACCCGCCCCATCCGCAACCAATTTCCAGAACCCGTTCACCACTGCTCAACCGCGAGAGCGCACGGGCGTTCTTGCGATGCTGAGCCCGCCCCAGGTCATCGTCCCCGTCCGTGAACAGGCCCGAGGAATAGGTCATCCCGTCGTCCAGCCAGAGTTGGTAGAATTCGTTTCCGACATCGTAGTGCGACCGTATGTTTCGCGTTGCCCCACGGCGTGAATTGGCGCGCAGAACAGTATCGACAAGTCGGAACTTCGCCCGGGTGAATGCCCCGGCATGATCGTAGGCGCCCATATGTTCCCGATTGCGCATTGCCACCGTCATCAGGGTTTCGACCGATGGTGTGTCCCACAGGCCCTGAACGTAAGCCTCGCCAAGCCCCACCTGCCCATGCGCCGCCATGGCCGAGACGGCGGACCAGTCACGGATCGACATCTCTGCCTCCGGCCCGGTCGTGCCGAAATGATGCGTCTCGCCTTCAGGCGTCCGAAGTGTCAGCTGGCCGTCATGCAGGCGTTCGCATGTCGACAGGAACTGCGATTTCAGCGCTCTGTTCGTCAGATACATCCTGAATGCCTCTCTGTTGGTGGCCTTGATTGAGCATGCGGACAATGCGCATGGCACTTGCAATTCCGTCCTCGTGAAAGCCGTAGCGGTTGTAGGCACCGGCAAACCAGGTGTGGTTTTCCCCCTGCATCGCACGGATCATGGCCTGCGCCCGAAGAGCTGCCCCGTCGAAAATCGGGTGGGAGAACACGACCTCGTCATAGATATCGTCCTGGGGTATTTCGCGGGCCGGATTGAGCGTGACGAACAGGGGATCGTTGTCCGGGATGTTCTGAAGCCGGTTCATCCAGTAGGTCACACCGACCGCGCCGTCCTGCGAACGGTAAGCCCAGCTTGCCCAGCTCGCGCGGCGTCTTGGCATCTGGCAGGCATCGCGGTGAAGGACAGCACGGTTGGGTTGATAACGGATGCTGCCCAAGGCCGCAGCCTCGGCAGCAGTCGCCCCGCCACGCAGGATGCCCAATGCCTGGTCGGAATGACACGCAAAGATGACTTCATCGAAGTCCTCGCCGTCGCATCCTGCGGGACGAACCGTCACGCCGAATGGAAAGCGCTCGACATGGGTAATCGCCTGACCAGTCCGGATCTGACAGCCCCGACGCAGAAGTGCCGCTTCCAGCCGTCGGACATACTCGACGCTGCCGCCTTTCACGGTCCACCATTGGTGCTTGCCACATCCTGCGAGCAGGGCGTGGTTCCTGAAAAAGCGGATCAACGACCGGGCGGGGAATCTGCCAACGTCATCCGACGGCGTGGACCAGATCGCGCCGCACATCGGCATCAGGTAGTTGTCGCGAAACCAGTCGCCCAAACGAAGGTGTTCGACAAGATCGCCGATGGTGATGTCGTCATCACTCGCCGCACGTTCGGCCTCTTTGCCGAACCGGATGATGTCCGCGATCATCTTGTAGTAGGCAGGGCGGAAGAGATTGCGTTTCTGGGCAACCATGCTGCCCAGATTGCTAAGGCCGTACTCGATCCGCCCGTTGTCGATGCTGGCGGCAAAGCTCATTTCGCTCTTGCTCACAGGCACGTCGAGTTCCCGGAACAGTCGCGTAAGATATGGGTAGGTCACATAGTTGAAGACGATGAAACCGGTATCTACAGGCTGGTCACCGTTGCGTCCGGCCAGGACAGTGCGCGCATGGCCGCCAAGACGCGGGGCTGCTTCGAACAGGGTCACATCATGAAACGGCAAAAGGTAGTAGGCCGCCGAGAGGCCGGAAATGCCACCCCCTACGATGGCAATGCGCTTGCGCTCTCTACGCTCGTGGTCGAACATGTTCCCCCATTCCCACTGATTTTAGGTTGGTTACGAAGGGGCGGCGCATTTGGATCAAAAAAGACTGACGGGCGACGGGTTTGGCAGCTCCGGGGCGAGGCGGTGGCAATGACAGCGTGGCGCTTTCGTTGCCCGCGATTGATCCGGATCGGGATGCCAACCGTACCTTTACTGTCATGATTGAACATATCCAGGGCCAGACAACACATGCGCGGCGCGGCGCCTTGGCGAACGCCTTTCGATATGGCGTTGACTACATACTGTGCGACCATGATGCGGCAGACGGTCAAATGCCATGGCCGCTGTCACGCAATCGGTTCAACCTCTGGTCGCTCTGGGACCGTCACAATGGCGGCGAAAGGAATGCCGGAAGCGGTTTCGACTGGTTTCACGACGAGTTGGCACGGCGCGGTTTCCCGCTGGACGACGCGCAGCTTCTTCTTCTGACACAGCCCAGCTTTCTTTGGTTCCATTTCAACCCGGTCAGCTTCTGGATCGCACTCAGGAACGGCCAGGTCTCTGCCTTCATCGCCGAGGTCAACAACACGTTCGGACACCGTCATTGCTATTTCTGCGCGCATGAAGACTTCAAGCCGATCAGCGCGAAAGACACGATCATCGCCGCCAAACTGATGCATGTGTCGCCGTTTCAAAAGGTGGCCGGTCAGTACCAGTTCAACTTCGACCTGTCGGACACGGCCGTCCGCATCCGGATTTTCTACGGGAACGGCGCCGACGGCGTGATCGCGACGCTGAGCGGCGCGCGCCGCCCCGCGACAAATGGCTCGCTGATCTGGTCCGCCCTGCGCCGCCCGTTCGGTGCGGCGCGCGTGGTTGCACTGATCCATTGGCAGGCTCTGAAGCTGTGGTACAAACGCGCGCCGTTCCTGAAACCGCCCCCGCCGCCCGAAACACTCGTGTCGGATAGCGCGCCATTGCAGCGGAGCGGTGAGTGACGACCATTTCCGGAAGAACCTACTGGCTGGTCGGCGCCAGCGAAGGACTGGGCAGATCTCTGGCCAGGCAACTGGACCGCGAAGGCGCGCGGCTGGTCCTGTCGGCCCGCAGCACAGACCGTCTGAACAGTCTGGCCGCCGAACTGACCGATGCGCGGGTCGTTCCTCTCGACGTCACCGATCATGACGACGTGCAGAAAGCTGCCCAGGCTGTCGGACCGGTCGACGGGGTGATCTACAACGCAGGTGCATATACGCCAATGCGCGGGACCGACTGGGACAGCGAAGCCGCAATGACGATGTGCGAGGTCAATTTCCTCGGTGCAATGCGGGTTCTGGGCGAGGTCGTACCGCGGATGATCCGTGCGGGGCACGGCGATATCACCCTGATCGGCTCTCTGGCCGGGTATCGGGGCCTGCCCGCGGCGATCGGTTACGGTGCGAGCAAAGCTGCACTCGTGAGTCTGGCTGAAACCATGCGGCATGATTTGAAAGGCAGCGGCGTCGTGGTTCGTCTCGTCAATCCGGGCTTCATCAAGACCCGCCTGACCGAGAAGAACAACTTTTCGATGCCGATGATCATGGCGCCGGAGGCGGCAGCCGAGCGGGTTCTCGGCGCCATGCGTTCAAACCGCTTCCGCACCGATTTTCCGGTGCCTTTTTCCTGGTTCATTCGAACCCTGGACTACCTTCCCGACATTCTGGTCTATCGAGGACGATAGGCAGCTTCGGCCCAATACCCGGCTTGCCCTCAGATCCTGAAAAACGGCTGCAACAGGCGCGGTATGAAAGATCGGAAGCGAAGCGGCGCGTCGGTCGCGGCAAGACAGATGCAGGCCTCGCCCTGGCCAGCCACCGGCGTGTGATCAAGCGACTCATCGGCGACTTCGAGATCACCGACTCCGAACCGCCCCGTTTCGTCAGTAAAACTGCCCTGCAGAACCAATGTAAGTTCCAGGCCGTTATGCCCATGATCTGGCACAGCCTGGCCTGACGGAATGTAGAGAAGCCGCACCGACCCGCGCTCGTCGTCCATAAGGATGTCCTGACGGACACCCGCGCCGAGCGTCTTCCACCGTGGTGGGCTGCCCTTCAAGGCTTCCATCACTGGCCCCGGAAAGATGCCGGATCGCCTATAGACGGGGTCGTGCGAGACAGGCGCGTCGAGCCGGGCAAGTGTGTCCGACTTCAGACTGTCCGAAAGCGCGGCTTTGCCAACCGTTTCCAGAACTGCGCCACCTGCCGACCAGTGCGCTTCAAGCGCAACGCGGCAATGGGCACAAAGCGACACATGGCTTGCCACGACCAGCGAAAACGGCTGTGGCAGCGACCCGGCAGCATAGGCCGCCAGCATTTCATCGGGTGCATGATGGCTGATCGCCGACATTCAACGTATTCCCTTGAGTTCGTGCCTCAACCGCTCCAGCCCGAGCCGGATGCGCGATTTGATCGTCCCCAGCGGCAAACCCGTCTGCCTGCCGATTTCCTGATGGGTCAACTCGCCAAGATAGGCTTTCTCGATCATCTCGCGCTGCTCGTCTGAAAGCCGCGAGAGGGCATTCTTCAGTTCCGCGGCTTCCTGTTCCAATGCCAGTATCTGGCTGGCATCGGGTTCTTCCGGCGGGTCTTCGACAAGTTCGTCCGGTTCAGGCCGACGTTCCTTGCGCACAATGTCAATCTGCCGGTTGCGGGCGATCTGGTAGATCCAGGCAGCAACCTGGGCTCTGTGTGGGTCAAACAGGGATGCCTTGCGCCAGACCGTCAGCATCACGTCCTGAACGATCTCTTCGGCCTGATGCGCCGGGATACCGGATCGCATGATCATGCCCTTGAGGCGCGGCGCGAAATGGTCAAACAACGCGGCAAAAGCGGTACGGTCACGCTTGTCCCTGACGGCCAGCATCCAAACGGTCTGCTGCGAGAAGTCGGCCCTTGGCTTCGACACAAGTCTGCTTTCACATCGAGGCACCAAAGGCACGTAGCGACCGGTGCGCGGGATATCGAGGTTCAGGGCCAACATAGACCAGCTACGGCCCGGCGCATCAACTGGATCAATTTTCCCGCAAGGTTTTTTGCCGTTGCTGGCCGCCCGGAACGTCTCAGATCAAGAACAGCGTCCACGAAGGCGCGCACAGGCGCATCCACGCTGCATCCCCAAGGTTCACGGCTTTCGTGCCCTCAGATGCGTCGGGCAATGCTCACCCGTGTCGAGCACGGGGATCATACGTTCCCAGATCCCGATGTTCTGGTCCACGAAATCCTGCCCGACGCGCTTCGCCGCGGCCATGCCCGTGGCACCCTTCAGCCGTGCGATCTCCGACCGCGCAGTTTCGCGATACCAGGCATTGCGGCTTGTTGTCTTGATGTCGGCGAAGCCCGCCTCTTGCATTGCATTGCGATAGCGCGCGGGCGAAGCCATGCCAAAGTCGAGCCCCTCGGCGGCGATATAGGCGGTCATCTCCGGACTTGGGTTTCCGTCATGACCGATCAGCCAATCGGAAGCCAGGAACCAGCCACCCGGTTTCAGAACACGAAAGACCTCGCGCATGAGCGCGTGTTTGTCCGGTATGTGGACGATCGAATCCTTGGAAAAGACAATGTCGAAACTTGCAGGCGGAAACGGCAGCGGGCCGGGTACGACCTTAAGGCAGCCGATGTGATCGGTGAGCCCGGCTTCCGACACCACCTCCCTTGCGCGAGCGAGGACTGTGTCCTCCACATCAATGCCCGTTACATAGCCGGCACCGTGATCGCGGATCAGGGTTACGTCGATCCCGCCCGCACCGCAGCCGATGTCAAGAACGCTCGCGCCACCCAGATCCATTTCGGCGACGATGTTGCCTACTTCTTCGGGCCCGCCGGGTGACAGGAACCCGGTGCCCCAAAGCGTCTCGAGCATGTCGATGAGACGCCGGTGATAAAGCTCTCCACCTTCAGCTTCCATTATCCTTACTCCTTCAGGCTTCGATGGCCATCCGTTCAAGCATATCCCAGTCCGCCGCCGGGACGATCCGCGCCGGCTCGTTTACATCCTTCGTCCAGCAATAGATGGCAAGGAACGGCAATGGACCGATCTTCGTCAGATGGGGTTGCCCGGGTTCGTTCCAGACCGGCTCATGCGCGGGCTTGACCGTGATCTGGCCCTCGGGTGCAAAGCGCCAGCCATGCGGTCCGGTTAGTGGCGCGTAAAGCTCCGGTGCCGGGTGCGCATGGTCGCGGTAGAGCAGTCCCGGCGCGATCAGAAACAGGCCGAGATCGAAATCCGGCGCTGGGATGGCTCCC
>JAUIDM010000492.1 GCA_030428915.1 Alphaproteobacteria bacterium
TCGTCGCCGACCTTCCAGCGTTTCACCTTGTCGCCCACGGCCCAGACAATGCCCGAGGCGTCTGAGCCGGCGATGTGGTATTCCGCGCCATGGACGTCGAAGGGGCTGATCGGGGTGCCGAGACCGGCCCAGACGCCGTTGTAGTTGACGCCCGCCGCCATCACCAGCACCAGCACCTCGTTGCTGTCCAGCTTCCAGGTATCGACGACCTCGACCTGCATTGCGGTTTCGGGTTCGCCATGACGCTCGCGCCGGATCGCCCAGGCGTACATCTGCTTCGGCACATGACCGAGGGGCGGCATTTCACCCAGTTCGTAGAGGTCTTTTTCGGGCGCGTCGTAGGGCGCGATTTCGGTCTGCGTGTCCAAAGCCATGTACCTCTCCTGACAATCTCGCCGCATCGCAGAATCAACGCGGGCTCAGGGCATGGAATATGATCGGCGAAGCAACATTGCAATAGGTTACGGTGCGGATTTTGTAATTTTATGTCCCGTCCGTTGACGAAGGCTGCCCTTTCGCGGGATTTTCCCGCCTTCCGATGCCGCAGTTGCAGCAAGATGCTGCTCCACGGCGGCGGCGTAGAAGCCGATCAGCGCCCGGTCCTTCGGTGGCACGGTGATGCGCCCGCCCTCACGCCGCACGATCTTGCGCAGGGCCAGGATGTCCAGCGCCCGTTTCACCGCCGTGTCAACTGGCCCGTCGGGAAGGTCAAGATGTACGCCCGCCTCTTCCAGCCGCACCGCCAGACGCTGCACCCGCTCAGTCAGTTCCGTCATCGGCAGGTCAGTATCCTCGCCAATCGCGGCCGAGATCAGCGGCACCGGGAGGACGGAGACATTGCGGGCGATGCGACGCATCATCTCGCTGGCGAGTTCGGCCGTCACATCCTCATGCGGGTTTTTCAGGAACTCCGACAGCGACAGCGGCGCGCCAAAGCGGACAGAGGCCGTGCCGAACTTCTCGAAACGCCCGGTCAACACGCGCCGCGCCTGCCGCCCGACGAATTTCAGGATCGACCAGAATGAGGCGCGGAACCGCCTGACCCCCATCGCATTGGCCGCGACCAGCACCCGGTCCTCGATGATCCGGTCATAGGAGAGCGAGACCGGCACGAAGACCACGTCATGCCCCCCCTTGTGGTAGCCATCGACGATATAGCTCAGAATCCCCAGCTTCGGCATCCCGACCCGCCCGTCAAGGCTGAGGCCCCCTTCGGGAAAGATCGCCTGCGTCACGCCTTCCTCGGTGGCCATCTGCACGTACCGCGCCAGCACCCGGCGATAAAGCTGGTTGCCCGACCTGCGCCGTATGAAATAGGCCCCGGACGAGCGTATCAGCCACGACAGCGGCCAGACCCGCGCCCATTCGCCGACGGCATAGGACAGGGCTGACCGGCTGGCGGCAAGATAGGTCACCAGCACATAATCCATGTTCGAGCGGTGGTTCATGACAAAGACCACAGTCGCGCCCTTGTCGATCCCGGCACTCGTCTCGGCATCGAACTGCCCGACCCGAACGCGGTAGATGAGCCGCGCCAGCCATTTCGACGCCCGCGCGGCAAAGCCGAAATAGACCGAGGCGGAAAAGGCGGGCACAATCTCGCGTGCATAGCGCCGGGCGCGTTCCAGATGCACGGTTTCGGGAATACCCGTCTCCGCCGCCTCTGCCGCGATGGCCTCGGCCACATTCGGATCATGCGCCAGCCGGATGATCATGTCGGGCCGCTTCATCAGTTTGAAGGGCTGGATCGGCCTTTCAAGCCGCGTGTTCAGCTTCGCCACGACCCGTTCCATCCGGTTCCGCAGGAACCAGCGAACCGAGGGGAACAGGAAATGCGATGCGAACGTCACCCCGGCAAAGACGAGGATCAGGACAAAAAGCCAGAGGGGCAGCGTTACAGGTTGCAGCATCATATGGAAAGTTGGCAGGAAATCGGCCCCGCGTAAATCGCGTGCAAGGCTTTGCGACGAATCCGCAATTCCTAACAAGACCTGTGCAACCTTAGGGACTGTGCAGCCCTGCCCGGTCCTTTACCCTTGATGCCTCATCCAAGTGACAACGGGTAGGAGGCACCAGACATGACGATACGCATGGTTCTCGCTGCCGCGATCGCACTCGGGGCGACCGCTGCGGCCGCGCAAGATGGGGGGATGAGTTTCTTCATCACAAGTGAAAACCCGGGCAACGGAGGCGATTTTGGCGGCATTGAGGGCGCGGACGCGCATTGCGGAGCGCTCGCCGAAGCAGCGGGAGCGGCCGGCATGACCTGGCGCGCCTATCTCTCCACCAGCACCGAAAACGCCCGCGACCGCATTGGTGCCGGGCCTTGGGTCAATGCTGCAGGCGTCACCATCGCCGACAGCGTCGACCAGTTGCACAGTGCCGACGCGA
>JAUIDM010000493.1 GCA_030428915.1 Alphaproteobacteria bacterium
TTGGTCATCGACACACCGGCAGGTCGGATCGTGCATACAGGAGACTTCAAGCTCGACGGTACACCGATCGTCGGTGAACCCTTCAACCCCCATGAATGGCACGACATCGCGCGCGAGGGTGACGGGGTCAAGGTCCTGACATGCGACTCCACCAACGTGTTCTCGCCACTGCCGGGCCGGTCCGAGGCAACGCTGGCGGACCCGCTGGCCGAACTGATCGCCGGACTTGATGGTATGGTGGTCGCGACAACCTTCGCCTCCAACGTCGCGCGGCTGAAGACCCTGGCCGAGGCGGGCAGGGCGGCGGGCCGCTCGGTTTGCATGCTGGGCCGGGCGATGAAGAAGATGATCACGGCGGCGGTCGAAACCGGGGTCCTGACCGATTTCCCACCGATCATCCAGCCGGAAGAGGCCGTGGAGGTGTCGCGGGGCAACCTCATGCTGATCGTCACCGGATCGCAGGGCGAACGCCGGGCGGCCTCGGCACAACTTGCGCGCGGCAAATACCTAGGGCTGGAGATGAAGGAGGGCGACACCTTCCTGTTCTCATCCAAGACCATCCCCGGCAACGAACGCGGCGTTATCCGGGTGATGAACGCGTTTTCGGAAATGGGCGTCGACGTGGTCGATGACCGCAACGGCCTTTACCACGTCTCGGGCCATGCAAATCGGCCCGACCTTGAAGCGGTGCATGACCTTCTGCGCCCGAAGATCCTGCTGCCCATGCATGGCGAGCACCGGCACCTGCGCGAGCATTGCAAGATCGGCATCGCCAAGGGCATTGCGGCGGAACTGGCGACCAACGGCATGATGGTCGACCTGACCGGGGATGAACCGGAGGTGGTCGAATACGTCGAGGCGGGCCGCACCTATCTGGATGGCGCGGTCCTGATCGGGGCGATGGACGGCGTTGTGCGTGACCGCATCCGCATGGCGCTGAATGGCCATGTACTGGCCACTCTGATCCTTGACGAGGATGACCAGCCCCTGGGCGAGGTCTGGGTGGAGACGATGGGCCTGCCTGACCTGACCAAGAACGGTCAGCCTCTGGTCGATCTGATCGAGGCTGATTTGAACGAATACTTCGACAAGGCCGCCGACAAGGTTCTGCGCGATGACGACAAGGTCGAAGAGGCCGTGAAACGCATTGTGCGGCAGGTCGGGATCGAAGAGATCGGAAAGAAGCCCGAAGTGACCGTCGTCACCAGCCGTCTGACCGCCGAATAGAGGCGGCGGCCCGGAATCCGACACATTGGATGTCGATAACGGGCCAGACTGCCACTCTGGCCCCGGCTTTTCTGAGTTTCATCAGGGAGGACGGCGATGACCCATGGCGCAAGCAATCTGATTGACCTTCAAACCTACCCGATCCACACAGCTGGCCCGGCTCGCGATGCATTGGTCGCGCGAATGCGGGCCGATCTGGAGCGTGACGGCTGCGCGGTGGTCAAGCGGTTCCTGACACAAGCCGGGATCACCGCGCTGACTGCCGAGGCTGACGGGGTCGCCGACAAGGGGCATCGCAGTTTCAATCGTACAAACGCCTATTTCACCAGGGACGATCCCACATTCCCTGCAGATCATCCCAGGCGGCGGTTCTTCGACCGCTCCAACGCCTTCATCCCGGCGGATAATTTTGCCAAGGACGGTCCGCTTCGGACGATCCATGACAGCGCGGGCTTTGACCGCTTCGTTCAGGACTGCCTTCAGGAAGACCATTTCCACCGCTACGCCGACCCCTTGGCCGATGTCATCGTCAACATGGCCGAAGAAGGGGCGGGGTTCCCGTGGCACTTCGATACCAACAATTACACTGTCACGCTGGCGATCCAGAATGCCGAGGAGGGCGGCGCTTTCGAATACGCGCCGCACATCCGCAAGGGTGACGAGAATTTCGACGAGGTCGCCCGCGTGATTGACGGGACATCAGACAGGGTGAAGGTGCTGAACCTTGAACCGGGCGATCTGCAGATCTTCCGGGGGCGGTATTCGCTGCACCGGGTGGCGCCGCTGAAAGGGCCGCGCCGCCGCTACGTGGCGATCTTCTCCTATGTGGAAGAGCCGGGCATGGTCGGTGCCCCCGAACGCACGATGCAGCTTTATGGCAGAACGCTGCCCATTCATCACGAACGGGCGGGTCAGCGGGCGGACAGCTACATCGACTGAAGCCTACGCTTTTTCCGATTTCAGACCGCGCATCAGGAAGTCGGGTACATGGTCGCCCATGCCGACGACCGGCTGTTCGCGATCCTCGCGGCGCCCGCCCTTGCGGTTGTCGCGCTTCTCCTGCCGGGGCTCTGGCTTGCGTTCGGGTTTTTGCTCTGGCGTGACCGGTGTCTGGGTCTCTTGCGTCGGCTCGGGCTGGGAAGCGGCGGAACGCGTC
>JAUIDM010000494.1 GCA_030428915.1 Alphaproteobacteria bacterium
CGGCAATATCGCCAACGGCTCGCCCATCGGCGATGCGCCGCCTGCGCTCATTGCCATGGGTGCGCGGCTGCATCTGCGCAAGGGCGACACGCGGCGCGAGATCGCGCTGGAGGATTTCTTTATCGACTACGGCAAGCAGGATCGTGCCAAGGGCGAGTTTGTCGAAGCCGTGACGATCCCCGACGCCGTCCCGGGGCTTGCCTGCTACAAACTCTCAAAAAGGTTCGATCAGGACATTTCGGCGGTCTGCGGATGCTTCAATATCGACATGAAGGATTCGAAGATTGAAAGGGTCCGGATCGCCTTTGGCGGCATGGCGGGCACCCCGAAACGGGCCGCAGCGATGGAGGCCGCGCTCACGGGCCGCGACTGGACGCTCGCAACCATCGAGGCCGCCCTGCCCGCCTTCGCGGAGGACTTCAAACCCATGACCGACATGCGGGCATCGGCCGCCTACCGGCTGGAGACGGCGCAGAACATGCTCCTGCGCTACTTCCACGAACGCACCGGCGCCGCCGTCTCCGTGCTGGAGGTACAGTCATGAGCGTCGCGAAGCCCGTCACCCACGATTCCGGCCATCTCCATGTCTCGGGCGCGGCGCGCTATATCGACGACGTGCCGCTGCCCGCGAACACGGCGCATCTGGCCTTCGGTATTTCCACCGTCGCGCATGGCGAGATCGCATCGATCGACCTTTCGGCAGTCCGCGCCGCGCCCGGCGTCATCGCGGTCTGGACGGCGGAAGACCTGCCGTTTGCCAACGATGTCTCGCCCTCGATCCATGACGAGCCCTTGCTGGCGACCGGCACGGTCCACTATGTCGGGCAGCCGATCTTCCTCGTCATCGCCGAAAGCCACCTTCAGGCACGCAAGGCGGCTCGGAAGGGCAGGATCGAGTACCGCGAGAAACCCGCGCTTCTGACCGTCGATGACGCCATGGCGGCCGACAGCCGGTTCGAGGGTGGGCCGGTCATCTGGACCAAGGGCGATGCCGCCAAGGCCATCGCGGACGCCCCCCGCGTGGTCGAAGGCCGGTTCGAGATGGGCGGGCAGGAGCATTTCTATCTGGAAGGCCAGGCGGCTCTCGCCGTGCCTGCCGAGGGCGGCGTCATCGTCCAGTCCTCGACCCAGCACCCGACGGAGATCCAGCACAAGGTGGCCGAGGCCATCGGCCTGCCGCAGAACACGGTGCGGGTCGAGTGCCGCCGCATGGGCGGCGGGTTCGGCGGCAAGGAAAGCCAGGGCAATGCGCTGGCCGTGTCCTGCGCGCTGGTCGCGCGCCTGCTCGGCCGCCCTGCGAAGATGCGGTATGACCGCGACGACGACATGGTGATCACCGGAAAGCGCCACGATTTCCGCATCGAGTACCGTGCGGGCGTGGACGACACCGGTCGCATCCTCGGGATCGAATTCCTGCAACTCGCCCGCTGCGGCTGGGCGCAGGACCTGTCGCTACCCGTGGCCGACCGCGCGATGTTGCATTCCGACAACGCCTACAATCTGGATCATGTGCGGATCGAAAGCCATCGTCTGAAGACCAACACCCAGTCGGCCACCGCCTATCGCGGCTTCGGCGGCCCGCAGGGGATGCTGGGGATCGAGCGGACGATGGACCATATCGCCCATCAGCTCGGGCTCGACCCGCTCAGCGTCCGCAAGGCGAATTTCTATACCGAGGCGACGGGAGACACGGCACCAGTGCCGAATCCGGGGCACGAGATCTTTCCCGAAGATTCCGATGTGGACCTAGCGTCGCGCGGCTCGGAGACGATGATCCGCACGGACGCGACGATGCCGAAGGCAAATGGTTTTCAGACCACGCCCTATCACATGCCGGTCGAGGATTTCATCCTCAACGGCCTGGTGGCGGAACTGGAGAAGTCGAGCGACTTCACCGCGCGCAAGGCGGCAATCGACAAATGGAACGCAGAAAATGCGATCCTGAAAAAGGGCATCGCGCTGACCCCGGTGAAGTTCGGCATTTCCTTCACGCTCACCCATCTCAATCAGGCGGGCGCGCTGGTTCATGTCTATTCCGACGGCTCGATTCACCTGAACCATGGCGGGACAGAGATGGGACAGGGCCTGTTCCGCAAGGTCTCTCAGGTCGCGGCATCCTCCTTCGGCGTCGATGTCGGCACCATCGCCATCACCGCGACCGATACGGCGAAGGTGCCGAACACCTCGGCCACGGCGGCCTCGTCGGGATCGGACCTGAACGGCATGGCGGTCAAGGCCGCCTGCGACACGATCCGCGACCGCATGGCCGACTATCTTGCCCGAGAATATCAGACGGTACCCGCCAAGGTGCATTTCGAGGAGGGTAAGGTCTTCGTCGGCGGCGATGAAATGAGTTTCGCCGAGGCCGCCGCACGCTGC
>JAUIDM010000095.1 GCA_030428915.1 Alphaproteobacteria bacterium
GTAGTAGAGGTCTTCCCGAAAGCGGCCCCTCCGGACCTGTTCCAGCGGATCGCGGTTTGTTGCACAGATGATGCGGGTATTGACCTTGCGTGGCTGGGCGGCGCCGACGGGCTGGATGGTCGAGGTCTGGAGAAAGCGCAGTAACTTTGTCTGAAGGTTCGGATCCAGTTCACATATCTCATCCAGAAAGAGCGTTCCGTCATGCGCCTCCACCGCCGCGCCGGGCTTGTCGCCGATCGCGCCGGGGAAGGACCCCTTCACATGGCCGAAAACCTCGGATTCCAGAAGTTCGGCCGGGATTGCACCGCAATTGAGCGGCACGAAGGGGCCATGGGCGCGGCTGGAATGATCATGTACGGCCTGCGCGCAGAGCTCCTTTCCGGTGCCGCTTTCGCCGGTGATGAATACGGTTGCCATCGACCGGGCGACCGAGCGGATCTTGGCGTAGACCTGCCGCATGGCATCGGATGCGCCGATGAATTCGCCGGGCGGCTGCGGATCCCCCACGGAGAGAGGCGGCGTTCGGATCTTCTTTGCCGAGGCCAGAGCATTGTCGATGGCCGCGAGGAAACGCTGTTCATCGAACGGTTTGACAAGGAATTCATGCGCCCCCGCCCGCATGGCGGCTACGGCCCTGTCGATGGAACCATTTGCGGTGATGACGATGACATGGGCATCGGGTTTGATGGCCAGGAAATCCCGCATCAGGTCAAGCCCGTCGCGATCGGGCAGCATCAGGTCGAGAAGCACGACGGGCGGCAGCATATGCCTGAATGTGGCAAGGCCCGATGCGGCATCCGACGCGCTGGTGACATTGTGACCCGCAGACCGCAGGACGGTTTCATAGACCAGTTGAAGCGAGGGCGTATCCTCGACCAGAAGCAACTGGTTGTGCGTCATGCGGCATCTCCGCGGCGGGACCGTTCCTCGGCCACGAAATGGATCAGCCGGTCGAGCTGCGCCAATGTGTCCATGCCGACCCCGCCATGCGCGGTCCTGTCGCCGCGATGTGCGATGCCGTTCAGCGACTGCGACAGGGACTGAAGCCGCCTTGCGCCCACCGCGCCAGCCAGCGCGATCAGCACATGGGTTTCGGCGCGGATCGCCGGAAGATTGCCCTCGGCCAGAGCGGCAAAGAGATTGCGCTCGCAGTTGCGCAGATCGATCCCGAGCCGATACAAAAGATCCCGCGACACCTCGGGACCCGCCGTCTCGACAAGGCGATCGAAGCAGGCGCGGTCCAACTCGACCGTGGCATCGTCGGCGCTTGCCTCGCACGGCAATGGCGCGCCGGTTCTGCGTTTGAGGACGTTGGCAATGGCGCTGCCGAACTGTTCGATCCCGGCCAGCGGTTTGGCCAGAATGGCGTCGGCGCCGGCGGCATAGACCGCCTCGCGATTGGCGCGCAAGACGTAGGCCGTGATCGCGATGATCGGCATCTTACTATGAAGCCGGCCATTGGCCCGCAATGTGCGGATGACATCGATTCCGTTCAGGCGTGGCATTTCGATGTCGATCAACGCCAGGTCGAAATCCTCGCGTTCCAACCAGTGAAGCGCCTCGACACCGTCAGCCGCGGTTTCGAACTCGGCGCCCATTCTGGCCAGCATCTGTCCGATGATCATCTGGTTGGTCGGGTTGTCCTCTGCCACCAGAACCTTCGTGCGGCTCAGATCGGGAAGCTCCACGATATCGGCCGCAGAAGCGATGGCCCAGGCGTCCGGCGGAAGGTCCAGCGTCACGCGGGCGCCCTTTTCGGGCAGGTTTTCGACGCTGATCGTGCCGCCGAGGTGTCCCGACATGTCTTTCGAGATATGCATGCCCAGACCCTGACCGGGTTTGGCATTGCCTTCCGGCCGCCCCTCGTATTCGAACAGGCGCGTCAGAGCCTCGGTCGAGAATCCCGGCCCCTGATCCGTCACCGTCATTCGCAGCGATCCGGAATCCGACATGCCGATATCGAGCGTGACGATGCCTGCATCGGTATACTTGATCGCATTCGACAGGATGTTCGACAGGATGCGCTCCAGCGCGATCCGGTCGAGGGTCAGAACCTCGGGCACGCCCGGGCCGCGCGACAGGTTGAATTGCAGGCCCTTTTCACTTGCCCGGCCGGACCAGCGCATTTCGACGTCGTAGAGAAAGCGTTCCATCTGCAGGTTGGCCGGATGGGTGACGGCCAGTCCATCCTCCCCCAGCATCATGGACAGGCCCGTCTCCAACAATCTTGCAAGAACTTCGCCCGATGTGCGGACGCGCTCCATCTGCAGACGGGTCGCATTGTCCAGACCGCTTTGATCGATCAGCCGCAAACCGCCAATGATGTCGGACACGGCCGCCCGCAGGTCATGGCCGAGCAGCGCCAGGCGGGCCGGATGGGCCGCCTCGGATGTGGCCTGGCATTTTGCGGAATCGTCAGGCTGCATCGCCTGCCTCTGGCTTGGCAAACCCGTTCAATGCCGCGTCGAACACAAGTCTTGGTTGCATCATGCCTAGGTTGTACGCGAGGAAGTCTCACTCGCCAACCTGTCTGAAACGTCAGGTAAAATTGCCGTAGCCGAACCAATGGTCCGACAACGACATCAGTGTCGCCTCAGGATTGGCTGACGGGATAACCGATACCGTTCAACGCGACCTGGATCTCGTCGAGAATCGCCGGATCGTCGATGGTGGCGGGCATCTTGTAGTCCTCGCCATCGGCGATCTTGACCATCGTCCCGCGAAGGATCTTTCCGGACCGGGTCTTCGGCAGCCGATCCACCACAGTGGCCAGCTTGAAGGCCGCGACCGGACCGATCTGGTCACGCACGAGCTTCACGCATTCCTTGACCACGTCGCCGTGATCGCGGTCCGCACCTTTGTTGAGGCAGAGGAAACCCACCGGCATCTGACCCTTGAGCTGGTCGGCGACCCCGATCACAGCGCATTCGGCGACGTCCGGATGGCTGGCCAGAACCTCTTCCATCGCGCCCGTCGACAGTCGATGGCCCGCGACGTTGATGACGTCGTCGGTGCGCGCCATTATGTAAAGGTAGCCGTCCTCGTCGATCATCCCCGCGTCACCCGTTTCGTAGAAACCGGGGAAGGTGGTGAGGTAGGATTTGCGATACCGCTCCTCGGCATTCCAGAGCGTCGGCAGCGTACCGGGCGGCAACGGCAGTTTGACCGTGATCGCGCCGAGCGTGCCGGGTTTGACCGGGTGTCCACCCTCGTCCAGGACCTGAACGTCATAGCCCGGCATGGCGACGGAGGGTGAGCCGATCTTGACCGGCAACTGCTCTATGCCCAACGGGTTCGCCGCGATGGCCCAGCCGGTTTCTGTCTGCCACCAATGGTCGATGACGGGAATGCCCAGATGTTTCTGCGCCCACTGAATCGTGTCAGGGTCGGCGCGTTCCCCCGCAAGGAACAGCGCGTGCAGGCCCGACAGGTCGTATTTCTTGATGAATTCGCCCTCGCGATCTTCGCGCTTGATGGCGCGGAGCGCTGTGGGCGCGGTAAAGAAGCTCTTGACCTTATGCTCGGCAATCACTCGCCAGAAGGTGCCCGCATCGGGGGTGCCTACCGGCTTTCCCTCGAACACGATGGTGGTGCAACCCGCGACCAGGGGCGCATAGCAGATATAGGAATGACCCACGACCCAGCCGACGTCCGAGGCCGCCCAGAATACATCGCCTGCCTCGCAATCATAGATTGCCTTCATGGTCCAGTTAAGTGCGACCAGATGGCCCGCCGTCGGGCGCACAACACCCTTCGGTGCACCGGTCGTTCCCGAGGTGTAAAGGATATAGGCCGGGTGATTGCCCTCGACCGCCACGCAATCCGCAGGCGTCACCTCCGCCTGCGCCTCATGCCAGTCGAAATCGCGGCCCGGCACCAGTTTGGCCGCTTCCTGTTCACGCTGGAGGATCAACGTGAAATCGACCTTGTGCCTTGCCTGCTCGATGGCCGAGTCAACCAGGGGCTTGTAATGAACAACCCGCCCGGGTTCGAGCCCACAGGAGGCCGCGATGATCGCCTTTGGCGTCGCATCGTCGATACGAACGGCCAGTTCATGGGCGGCGAAACCGCCGAAGACCACGGAATGAATTGCTCCAAGCCGGGCACAGGCCAGCATCGCCTCCAGCGCCTCGGGAACCATGGGCATGTAGATGATGACCCGGTCGCCCTTCTGCACGCCTTTTGCCCGCAACGCGCCTGCAAGGCTGGCCACGCGGTCCCTGAGTTCGGCGTAGGTGATTTCGCGCTTGGAATGGGTTATCGGGCTGTCATGGATGATCGCGGTCTGATTGCCCCGGCCTGCCGCGACATGGCGGTCGACCGCGTTCCAGCAGGTATTGACCATGCCGTCCGAGAACCATTCGTAGATCGGCGCCTTGTCGGCAAAGAGTGCTTTCGACGGTTTCCGTTCCCAATCGATCGCTTCCGCCGCCTGCATCCAGAAACCTTCCGGATCGGCCTTCCAGCCGGAATGGATCTCGGAATATCCCATGGTCTTGCCTCCTCCAAAGCTTGGGGAAGTGTTACGCGACGGCAGGCCGCCTGTGCAACGCCGTTACCGGTCACAGCCGTCGGGCGGCACAACAAATTTGCAGAATCTTTCTGAAATCTTTCGCAAATTTTTGCAAAGTAGCGCCATTAGCGAACCGCCCCGAGAAATCGAGCGGTGTTTGCAAATATTTGCAGGTTCCGATTGCGAACTGTTGCCGTGTGATTCTGCCTAGCTGTAAAGCGCGACAGGCGTGCCCGCGATGGCCGAGACGTTCAGAAGGCCCCGCGCCGTGATCGAGGGCGTGACGATATGCGCCCTGTTCCCCAATCCCATCAGGATCGGGCCGACCTCCAGCCCTCCGGCCTTCATCTTCAGCATGTTCCGCGCGGTGTTGGCGGCGTCGGTATAGCCGAACACCAGGATATTGGCCGCACCCTCCAGTCTTCCGCCGGGGAAGATGCGCCCGCGAAGTTCAGGGTCTAGCGCTGCATCGGCGGACATCTCGCCTTCGTAGGCGAAATCCACGTTCTTGGCATCCAGGATCGCCAGAGCTGCACGCATCCGGCGGGCGCTGTCGGTGTCCAGATTGCCAAAATTGGAATGGGCGCACAGCGCGACCTTCGGCGTCACGCCAAATCGGCGGGCATGGCGGGCCGCACCGCAGATGGAAGTCGCGATCTCTTCGGGTGTGGGCACCGCATTGACATGAGTGTCGGCGATGAAGAGGGGGCCGTCCTCCTGAATCATCAGGCTCAGCGCGCCATGCGGGGCGAGCCCGTCGCGCGCAAGTATCTGGCGAATGTAGTTCAGATGCCACAGATACTGCCCGAATGTGCCGCAGATCATGCTGTCGGCATCGCCCCGATGGACAGCTATCGCCGCGATAGCGGTCGTGTTGGTGCGCATGATCGCGCGTGCAAGATCGGGCGTGACGCCCTGCCGCGCCATCAATTCGTGATAGCTGCCCCAATAGTCGCGGTACCGCGGATCGTTTTCCGGGTTCACCAGTTCGAAGTCCCGTTCGGGCCGGATGGGCAGGCCCGCGCGCTCGCAGCGCCGTTCGATCACTTCGGGCCGCCCGATCAGGATCGGCCGGTCGGTCATCTCTTCCAGCATTGCATTGGCGCATCTGAGCACGCGCTCGTCCTCGCCCTCGGCAAAGACGATGCGGCGCTGGGCGGTGCGGGCGGCTTCGAAGACCGGGCGCATGATCAGGGCCGACTTGAAGACCGATCCCTGCAACCGCTCCTTATAGGCGTCGAGATCGGCGATGGGTCGCGTGGCGACGCCGGTTTCCATCGCGGCCTTTGCGACGGCGGAGGCAACGGTGCCGATCAGGCGCGGATCGAAGGGCTTGGGGATCAGGTAGTCCGGTCCGAAGCTCAGCTTTTCGCCGCGGTAGGCGGCGGCGGCCTCGGCGCTCGTTGTTGCGCGGGCCAGGGCGGCGATCCCTTCGATGCAGGCCAGTTCCATCTCGTCGTTGATCGTCGTCGCCCCAACGTCGAGCGCGCCACGGAAGATGAAGGGGAAGCAAAGAACGTTGTTGACCTGATTGGGAAAGTCGGACCGACCTGTTGCCATGATCGCATCCGGCGCGACGGCGCGGACCTCGTCGGGCAAAATCTCTGGCGTGGGATTGGCGAGCGCAAAAACGATCGGGCGGTCGGCCATCTTCTGCACCATCCCTGGTTTCAGAACACCAGGGCCGGAGAGGCCGAGGAACAGGTCCGCCCCGCCGATCACATCGTCCAGCGTCGCGGCGGTCTTGCCCTGTGCATAGGCAGCCTTCTGCGGCGTCATCTGTGCTTCGCGCCCCTCGTAAACGAGACCTTCGATATCGCAAAGCCACACATTCTCGCGCTTTACGCCCAGTTTCAGAAGCATGTCGAGGCAAGCAATCCCCGCCGCCCCGCCGCCGGTAGACACGACCTTGATTTCATCGAACGTCTTGCCTGCCACATGCAGTGCGTTCGTCGCGGCCGCGCCCACGACGATGGCAGTGCCGTGCTGATCATCATGGAACACCGGGATGTTCATCCGCTCGCGGCAAATGCGTTCGACGATGAAGCAATCCGGCGCCTTGATGTCCTCCAGATTGATCGCGCCGAAGGTCGGTTCCAGGGCGCAGACGATGTCGGCCAGCTTTTCGGGGTCGGGTTCGTTCAACTCGATGTCGAAACAGTCGATGGAGGCGAATTTCTTGAAGAGGACGGCCTTGCCCTCCATCACCGGCTTGGAGGCCAGCGCGCCGATATTGCCGAGGCCGAGCACGGCGGTGCCGTTCGAGACGACCGCGACAAGGTTGCCGCGCGCCGTATAGCGTGCCGCGGCTGCGGGTTCGGCCTTGATTTCCAGACAGGCCTCGGCGACGCCGGGCGAATAGGCGCGCGACAGGTCGCGGCCATTCGCCATCGGCTTTGTCGCGCGTATCTCCAGCTTCCCGGGCTTGGGGAATTCGTGGTAGTCCAGCGCAGCCTGCCGAGCGTTTTCCTGTCTTGCGTCGTCCACGTCGCGCCCTCCGCCAAATTTGATTTAGCATTAAACTATATTCAGATGCGAGGAAAGCCCCCGGCCGCCCCCCAACGTGTCTTGTCAAACCCGTCCCTGGCGCACAGTCTCCCCATACCATGCCGGGAGCGATCCATGTCTGATATTCGTGCCGAAACCGTGCTGCCCACGTCAAGCCTTGCCGGAGACCTGCCGTTCTTCACCAAGACGCTGCGGATGCGTCTCGATGCGATCTGGCCTGCGGACAATCCGGCGGTCGCGATCCTGTCGGGCCACGGATTGCGGGTGCGGCTGGACGCGTCGGCTGCGGGCGGGCCCGGACGCTTGCGCATACTGACAGATGACCCGGACGGTTTCGCGGGCGGAAGCCGTGCGCTGACGGCGCCTGGCGGGACCCTCGTCGAGATCGACGAGCTGAACCCGCCGGTGATCCAACCGCCCACCGATCACGCTTTCGTCGTCCGCCGCCTCGCCGATCAGGCACCCTGGGTAATTGGTCGGGCGGGCATGAAATACCGCGATCTGATCCCCTCGCGCCTGGGCGGCGCGATCATCGCCAGCCACATCCGCGTGCCCGACGGCAAGGTGCCGGATATGGTGCATTTCCACAAGGTCGGCTTCCAGCTGATCTTCTGCTACCGGGGCTGGGTCGACGTTCTTTACGAAGATCAGGGTGATGTCCGCCGCCTGACCGCCGGTGACTGCTTTATCCAGCCGCCGCGCATCCGCCACCGGGTGCTGGAGGCGGGCGACGATATCGAGGTGATCGAAATCGGCGTTCCGGCCGAACATGTGACCGAGATCGACCATGAGATGACCCTGCCCACGCCCGACTACCGGCCCGACCGCGAATGGGACGGCCAGCGCTTTGTCCACAACCTCGCCATCGGCGCGGTTTGGCAGGACTTCCGCCTGCCGGGCTATATCTGCCGCGACACGACGATCAGCGCGAATACAAGGGGCGTCGCAGGCGTGCAGGTTATCCGCCGGGGGCAGGGGGCGCCGCAATGGGCGATCCATGACAGCGACATCCTGTTCGGTTTCGTCATGGAGGGCGCAATGACACTGGAAGGCGAGGGCAAGGATCCCTTCCGCCTGTCGCCGGGTGACGCTTTCGTCATTCCGCCGGGACTGCGCACACGCTGGGCCGCGCCTACAGAGGACATCGAGATTCTCGAGGTGGCCTTGCCCGGCGAGTTTGCCACCACGCTTGACGGATAGGCTTGCATAGAGCCGGGCACGGGCGCAGTCTCGAACCGCAAGAAGGAGAATGAGATGTCACTCATCGATGCCGCGCGGGCGGTCAGGGAAAACGCCTATGCGCCCTATTCGCATTTCAAGGTCGGCGCCGCCATTCGCGCCCGGTCGGGGGAGGTCTATCGCGGCTGCAATGTGGAAAACGTAGCCTATCCTGAAGGCACCTGCGCCGAGGCAGGGGCGATTGCCGCCATGGTCGCGGCAGGTGAAACCGAATTGACCGAGGTTGCCGTCATCGCCGACAGCCCGATGCCCGTCTCTCCCTGCGGCGGTTGCCGTCAGAAACTTGCCGAATTCGGGCGTCATGACGTGAAGGTGACGCTCGCCACGACCGATGGCAAGGTCCATGAGACCACCATCGGGGACCTGCTGCCCGGTGTCTTCTCCGCCGAGCATATGGAGCGGTCCTGATGGATGCGCGCACGATCATCGCGGGCGTCCGTGACGGCAAGGGATTGCCCGCGCGGTCGGCCAAATGGTTCGCGGGCGGGCTCGCCTCGGGCGATGTGACCGACGCGCAGGCGGGCGCTTTCGCGATGGCGGTGTTTCTCAAGGGCTTGTCGGAGGAGGAGCGCGTCGGCTGGACCCTGGCAATGCGCGACAGCGGCACGGTTCTTGACTGGAACCTGCCGGGCCCCGTGGTGGACAAGCATTCGACCGGGGGCATTGGCGATTGCACCTCGCTGCTGCTCGCCCCCGCGCTTGCCGCCTGCGGTGCCTGCGTGCCGATGATCTCGGGGCGGGGTCTTGGGCACACCGGCGGCACATTGGACAAGCTGGAGGCGATCCCCGGCTATCGCTGTGACGTCTCTGTCGAAGAACTGCACCGATTGATGGCCGAAATCGGTTGCGCCATCGTTGGCGCCTCGGCCGATATCGCGCCGGCCGACCGGCGGCTCTACGCGGTGCGGGACGTGACCGGGACGGTCGAGAGCATCGACCTCATCACCGCCTCTATCCTGTCGAAGAAACTCGCGGCGGGGCTGGAGGCGCTGGTGCTTGATGTCAAGGTCGGCTCCGGTGCCTTCATGAAGACGATGGAGCGTGCCGAGGCCTTGGCCCGGTCGCTGGTGGATACCGCGAACGGGGCGGGGTGCCGGACGGCCGCGCTGATCACCGATATGGACCAGCCGCTGGCATCCTCTGCGGGGAATGCTCTGGAGGTGCTGGAGGTGATGGAGACGCTGACCGGTGTCGCGGTCAATCAGGCTTTGTGGGATGTCACCGTTGCCCTTGGCGGCGAGGCGCTGGCGCTGGCGGGTCTCGCCGGGGATGCGGGCGAAGGGGCCGACCAGATCGAGGAGGCGCTGGAATCGGGTCGCGCGGCGGAAACCTTCGGTCGCATGGTTGCGGCTTTGGGCGGGCCCGCGGATTTTGTGGAACGCTATCCCGACCGCCTTCCCGCAGCCCCTGTATTGGTCGATGTCACTGCCGAAGAGGATGGATTCATTGCAGAAATCGACAGTGAGGCTTTGGGCCACGCGGTCGTGCATCTCGGCGGTGGGCGCTTGCGCGGCGGTGACAGGATCAATCCGTCGGTCGGCCTGTCCGAAATCATGCCTGTCGGCGAACCGGTCGAGGCGGGCGAGGCGATCGTACGCATCCATGCCGCCAATCCGGGCGATGCCGAACGGGCGCGGGAGGCGGTGCTGGCGGCAATCCGGGTGTCAGAGGAAGAGCCCGAGGAACCACCGCTGATCCATCAGAGGATCGGCTGATGGGGCGGGCCTTTCTGATCGTCATGGACAGCGTCGGTGCGGGCGGTGCGCCCGACGCCAACCGGTTCTTCAACGGTGACAGGCCGGATACCGGGGCCAATACGCTGGGCCATATTGCCGAGGCCTGTGCCGCCGGGAAGGCAGAGGAGGGGCGGTCTGGGCCGATCAGGATGCCCCATCTCGAGGCCCTCGGCCTTGGCGAAGCGGTGCGGCTTGCCTCGGGCGTGGCGATGCCGGGCTTCGAGGCGACCCCTCAGGGGCTCTGGGGGGCGGCCACGGAGGTTTCGAAAGGCAAGGACACACCGTCGGGACATTGGGAGCTTTCGGGCGTGCCGGTGCCCTGGGACTGGCACTACTTCCCCGACACGCAGCCAGCCTTTCCCGAAAGCCTGATGGCCGAAGTTGCGCGGCTGGCCGGGACGGAGGGGACGCTTGGCAATTGCCATGCATCGGGCGTGCCGATCATCGAGGCGCATTGCGAAGAGCATCTGAAGACCGGATGGCCCATCTGTTATACTTCCGCCGACAGCGTCTTTCAGATCGCGGCGCATGAGGAGGTGTTCGGCCTCGACCGTTTGCTTAAACTTTGCAAGGACTTGGCGCCAACTCTTCATGCTATGAGGGTGGGTCGCGTCATTGCGCGCCCCTTTGTCGGTGAGTGCGGAAACTTCAAGCGCACTGCCAACCGCAAGGACTTCGCGATTGCGCCGCCATCGCCGACGCTTTGCGACTGGGTGAAGGGTGCGGGGCGCAAGGTCCACGCTATCGGCAAGATCGGCGACATCTTCTCCATGCGGGGCATCGACGACGTGAAAAAGGGGGCGGACGCGGCCTTGTTCGACCACCTGATGGCGGCAGCGGACGGGGCGGAAGAGGGCTCGCTCACCTTCGCCAATTTCGTGGAGTTCGACACGCTCTTTGGCCATCCGAGGGATGTCTCGGGCTATGCAAAAGCGCTCGAATGGTTCGACCGCAGGGTGGGGGATTTCCTGCCCAAACTCCGCCCCGGCGACCTTGCCATCTTTACCGCCGACCATGGCAACGACCCGACCTGGACGGGAACCGACCACACGCGGGAGAGGGTGCCGGTCGTGGGGTATGGTGCCGGTCTCAACCCCGTTGGGCTGGTGGCCTTCACCGATATCGGCGCGTCGGTCGCGGCGCATCTTGGCGTTCCGTCACAGGGACCGGGGCGGAGTTTTCTTTGACGCCTGACGCCGTCTGGTTTGTGTCCTGCGCGCGTATGGCATCCGTCTGGCATCCGTCCCGACAAAGCGTGCGGCGCGTTCACCACGTTGCAACCGGCCGGGAGTTGTGACAAGAGCCGCCGTTCAGGTTCAAAGAGTGTCAACATGACCCAGACCCACCCCAAGGTGGAACTTCACCTGCATCTTGAAGGCGCCGCGCCGCCGGCCTTCATCCGTGGCCTTGCCGCGGAAAAGAAGATGGACATTTCGGGCATCTTCGATGCGCGGGGCCAATACAGCTACACCGACTTCTGGCACTTCCTGAAGGTCTATGAGGCCGCGACCGAGACGCTGAAGACGCCCGAGGATTATCACCGCCTGACGCTGGCCGTTCTGGAGGAAAGTGCGGCTTCGGGTGTCATCTATTCCGAGACATTCCTGAGCCCGGATTTCTGCGGCGGGCGCGATGTGGGGGCGTGGCGGGAATACCTGCACGCCATTCGCGAGGCGGCTGATCTGGCGGAAAGGCGCGACGGGATCGTGCTGAGGGGCATCGTCACCGCGATCCGGCATTTCGGACCCGAGAAGGCGCGCGAAACCGCGCTTTGCGCGGCCGAGACGGCGGGCGACTGGCTTGTGGGCTTCGGTCTGGCCGGGGACGAGAAGATGGGCAAGCCGAAGGATTTCGCGTGGTCCTTCGATGCGGCGCGGGAGGCGGGGCTGCGGCTGACCGCCCATGCTGGCGAATGGGGCGGGCCCGAGAGCGTCCGCGATGCGATCCACGATCTGGGCGTCGAGCGGATCGGCCACGGCGTGCGCGCCATAGAGGACCTCGCCTTGGTCGACGAGATCGCCGAGACGGGCATCGTGCTCGAGGTCTGCCCGGGATCGAACATCGCGCTTGGGCTCTATCCCGACTGGCGGTCGCATCCGATCGACCGTCTGCGGGAACGGGGCGTGAAGGTCACCGTCTCCACCGACGACCCGCCCTTCTTCCACACCACGATGGCGCGCGAATACCAGATGCTGGCCGAGGCATTCGACTGGGATGACGGGGTGTTCGACGAGATCGCCAAGACCTCCATCGCGGCGGCGTTC
>JAUIDM010000096.1 GCA_030428915.1 Alphaproteobacteria bacterium
GACCCTGCGCGCAGGCCAGATCATTGGCCTTGCCGGTGTCTCGGGCAACGGTCAGTCGGCACTCGCCGACCTCGTGGGCGGACTCGACGTGCCAACTGGTGGCAGCATGGAACTTCATCCGGCCGAGTCCGGCGACTGGTCGCCCCGGGCGGCGCTCGCCTCTGGCATCGCACGTATCCCCGAAGACCGGCACAGGACAGGTACTGTTGCCGACTTTTCGCTGACCGAAAATGCTGTCATTGAGAGCTACGATGATGCCCCCTACAGCCGAAAGGGTTGGATGGACTGGGCCGCCGCCGACCGCTTTGCGAGAAAGATCATTGAAACCTATGACGTCCGCTGCCCGGGTCCGGAAGCCGCGATCCGGCTTCTGTCGGGCGGCAATATGCAGAAACTGATCCTTGGCCGCGCGCTGGAGGCCGGGCCCCGGATAATTCTCGCCAACCAGCCGGTTCGCGGCCTCGATATCGGCGCGGTGACCTTCGTTCACAACCGCCTGATTGCGGCGCGCGATGCGGGCGCGGCGGTGCTGCTGATCTCGGAGGATCTCGACGAGGTTATGGCGCTTTCCGACGTGATCCATGTGATATACGAAGGCCGCCTCTCACCTGCCTTCCCGCGCGGCACGAAATCGCCTGCCGAACTGGGCGTCTGGATGGCCGGCGAGGGGTTCAAGGGGGATGCCGATGCGGCTTGAGCCGATTCCAAACCCCTCGGCCCTTCGGCGGTTCGGGTTCCCGACGGTCGCGCTGGCGCTCACCATTCTCATCGCATCGCTGCTGGCGCTGCTCGCGGGCGCCAATCCTTTCGCGACGCTCGGCCTGATCCTGAAAGGCGCGGCAGGATCGAAATTCGCTTTGCTTGAGACGCTGAACCGGGCGACGCCGCTGATCTTCACCGGTCTCGCCGTCGCAGTCGCGTTTCGCGCAAAACTGTGGAACATCGGCGCCGAGGCGCAGCTATATGGCGGGGCGGTCGTGACCGTGCTTCTGGGCACCGGGGTGCTGCCGCTGCCATCCTTCCTGCTGATCCCGGTCATCGCAATCGCCGCCATGCTGACGGGCGCGCTGATCCTCTTGGGCCCTGTCCTGATGAAGACGCGGCTTGGCGTGGACGAGGTCGTGACCACGCTTCTCTTTAACTTCATCATGCTGCTCTTCGTCTCTTACCTTCTGGAAGGGCCGCTGAAGGACCCGATGGGCATGGGCTGGCCAAAATCGCCCGCGCTCGACAAGGCCGCGCGGCTGCCGCGCATCGTCGAGGGGCTGCGGCTGCACTGGGGGTTCGCGCTGGCGATCCTCTCGGCCATCGCGGTCTGGGTGATCCAGACCCGCACGACCTTGGGCTATGAAATTCGCGCCGTGGGCCTCAATGCCGAGGCCGCGCGGTTCGCGGGCATTCCGGTCGGCCGCGTCATGGTCAAGACCGCGCTTATCTCGGGCGGTCTTGCCGCCCTTGCGGGCTTTTCCGAAGTGGCAGGGCTTAAGGGCAACCTGACCTTGGACCTCTCCCCCGGTTTTGGCTACACCGGCATCATCGTTGCGATGCTCGCGCTGCTTAACCCCCTCGGCGTCGTCATCTCGGCCATCTTCGTCGCGGGCGTCTTCGTGGGCGCCGACAGCATGAGCCGGGCTGCCGGTGTACCCACCTATATCGCCGACATCCTGACGGCGACGGCGCTTCTGACCATGGTTCTCGCGCTGAAGCTCACCCGCACCAGGATCAGGTGGCGCTGATGGATATCCTCGACATCCTCATGTCCGCCACCTTCTGGGCCGCCGTGATCCGCATCGCCTCGCCGCTGATTTTCGCAACCCTTGGTGAGTTGATCTGCGAGCGCGCAGGCGTCCTGAACCTCGGTATCGAGGGCATCATGGTGATCGGCGCGTTTGCGGGCTGGATGGCGGTGTATCTGGGCACCGGGCTTTGGGCCGGGGTGGGGGTTGCGATGCTGGCAGGGATGCTGTTCGGGCTGTTGCACGCGACTTTGACCGTGCCCTTCGGGCTCTCGCAGCATGTCGTCGGGCTGGGCGTCACCTTGCTGGCGACGGCGACGGCGAGCTTCGCCTACCGCCTGTCCCTGCCCGAGGTCACCTCGCCCCCCAAGATCACGCCCTTCCAGCCTTGGGAGATTCCGGTCCTGTCGGAAATCCCCCTTCTTGGACCGGCACTGTTTTCGCAAACCGCTTTGACCTATCTCGCCTTCATCCTCGTGATCGTCGTGTCGCTCATCCTCTACCGCACGCCGCTTGGTCTCGCGCTCCGCGCGGCAGGGGAAAACCCGGCCTCAGTCGAGGCGCAGGGCCTTTCAGTCACTGCGATCCGCATGGGGGCGGTGATCGTCGGGTCAGGCCTCATGGCAATCGGCGGGGCATTCCTGACCATGTCGGCCTTCTCCAGCTTCTTCTTCGAAATGGTGAACGGCCGTGGCTGGATCTGCATTGCGCTGGTAGTCTTCGGCGCGTGGAAGCCCGGAAAGGCTTTGCTGGGCGCGCTTCTGTTCGCCGGGTTCGATGCGCTTCAGGTCCGGCTGCAGCAGACGCCGATGGGCGCCATCGTTCCCTATCAGATTTTCCTGATGGTGCCCTATGTGCTCTCCATCCTCGCCTTGATCCTCATGTCGCGTCGGGCGGAGGTTCCGGCTGCGCTCATGATTCCGTTCAACAAGGGGGAGCGTTGATGTTCGACCTTCTGATCAAGGGCGGCACCCTGCCCGATGGCACCGTGTCCGATATCGCCATCACGGGCGACAGGATAGTGGCAACGGGGCGGGTCGAGGGCGAGGCGCGCGAGACGATTGATGCGACCGGCGATCTCGTTTCGCCCCCTTTTGTCGATCCACATTTCCACATGGATGCGACACTGTCCTATGGCCTGCCGCGCGTCAACGCGTCCGGCACGCTGCTGGAAGGCATATCGCTCTGGGGCGAGTTGCGCGACATCGCGACCGTGGACGAGATGATCGAGCGCGCGCTGACTTATTGCGACTGGGCGGCGTCCATGGGCCTTCTGGCTATCCGAACCCATGTCGATACCACGCCGGACCATCTGCGCGGGGTCGAGGCGATGCTGGAGGTCAGGCGGCGTGTCGCCGGTTATATCGACCTGCAGCTCGTCGCCTTTCCGCAGGACGGGCTTTACCGCACGAAGACCGGGCGGGACAACGTATTGCGCGCGCTCGACATGGGTGTCGACGTCGTCGGCGGCATCCCGCATTTTGAACGCACGATGGAGGAGGGCGCGGAATCGATGCGCGACCTTTGCCGCATCGCCGCCGAGCGGGGACTGAGGATCGACGTGCATTGCGACGAAACCGACGACCCGATGAGCCGTCATGTGGAGACGCTGGCGCGCGAGGTCACGCGGCATGGTCTTGGCGGCCGGGCGGCGGGCAGCCACCTCACCTCGATGCACTCGATGGACAACTACTACGTGTCCAAGCTTCTGCCGCTGATCGCCGAAAGCGGCATGAACGCGATCCCCAATCCTCTGATCAACATCACCCTACAGGGCCGCCACGACACCTACCCAAAGCGGCGCGGCCTGACCCGGGTGAAAGAGATGCAGGCCCAAGGCATTACCGTCGGCTGGGGGCAGGATTGTGTGCTGGACCCGTGGTATTCGCTTGGCACCGCCGATATGCTCGATGTGGCGTTCATGGGCCTGCACGTCGCACAGATGACCCATCCCCAGGAAATGTCGCGCTGCTTCCGCATGGTGACAGAGGACAATGCGCGGATCATGGGGTTGGAAGGCTACGGGCTCAAAAAAGGCGATACCGCCTCGCTTGTCATTCTCGATGCCGGCAACCCGACCGAAGCGCTGCGCTTGAGGGCCGAGCGTCTGGCGGTCGTGTCGAAGGGCAAGGTAGTCGCCCACCGGAGCCGCAACGATGCGCGTCTGGCTTTGTCAGGGCGGCCGGCACGTGTGAGACGGCGCCAGGAGTGACGAGGCGCGACCTGAACACGCTCAGGGACGGGCCGAACTGCCACACCTGGCGACAGAGCTATACCCCTGCCGGGTTTTCCACGTCGCGCCCGAGCGCTGCGAGATCGGAATATCGATCGCCGATGCGGTGATGCGGGCGCCCTCCGGTCGCGGCCCCCAGGGCCACGACCAGTTCGTCATGGCCCGGAGCGTCGGGGATGGAAAACTGAACGGTCAGGTAATGCGACCGCCGCCCGCCATCATGCTTGTCCATCAGCGGAATCTGGATCTGGGTGTTCGCTGGTCCCCTGGTATTGGTGAAGCCCAGATAGGTCTTGGCCCCCACCGCCTCGCGGTAAAAGTTGCCGAAAAGCAGCGTGTGGATCAGGGCTGAGCCATGTTCCAGCTCGCAATCCGTGCCGCAGAGCGCCGCCTTGCCGTAGGCCTCGATCGCGTCGCCCGAGCCTGCCAATGCGATCAGTCGGTCGGTCAGCATCTTGCCCAAAGGCGGGGCCATGCGTTTGATCTCGGGCGCGAGATCCTCGACATAACCCTTGCCGTGCCAGGGGTTCTTCACGACCGCCGCGACCCCGATTACCCGCAGCACCGGCTCGGCGGCGCGGTCGCCGTCGCGGTGGATATCCTCGTCGTAGGTCACGACCTTGCGCAGTTCCGGCAGCATCTGTCTCTCCCTCAGCTTCCCGTCACGCGACGGACTTTTCCGGTTGTCTCGTTGCCCTGATAGATGCCGAAGGCGCCGTGGCGGAATTCGGCGGCGTAGCGTTGCAGCATCGACCGCTCCGCGGCATTCGCAACGCGGTCCCAAGGCACCCTGTCGAGCGGGATCAGCACCATGCCCGCGGGCACGGGACCTGCGACCTGCCCATGATAGAAGATGCCGTTCTGGCCCGTCTCGCTGTCCTCATAGACGGCATAGAGGAATTCCACCTCAGGCTGCAATCCCCGCGCCGTCAGGTCGCGTCGCAACAATTCGAGGTTTGGCGCAGGCCCCGGCGCGACCGGAACCGACAGCGCGCCATCCGTCCCTTCGCAAAGCAACAGCCGCCCTTTATCTGTCAGCACCGCGCCGATCCGCGTTCCACCCGTGGCAGAGACGGCAGAGACCAGCCGATCCTCAAGCCCGATCGAAAAATAGCTGCCGCGGAAGTAACCCAGCGGATTGCCCTCGGCTGTGGCAAAGTCGATCACGCGACCGATCAGCACGATATGATCGCCCGCATCGACAAGCCTTTCGCGGACGCAGGCGAACTGTGCCAGCGCCCCGTCGATCAGCGGCACATCGCCCACGCCGGCGCGCCAGTCGCATTGATCGAACTTGTCGGGCGCGCGGCTGGCGAATAGACCCGAAATTGCCTTCTGCTCCTCCGCCAGTACATTCACCGCGAAGTGATCCGCCTGCATGAACGTTTCGCAGCTATGTGCGGTCTTGGCGAGGCAAACCAAAAGCAGCGGCGGGTCGAGCGACACGGATGTGAAGGAATTGGCAGTGAAGCCGCGCGGCGTGCCGTCGTGCTGTCGCGCGGTCAGGACGGTGACGCCGGTGGCGAAGGCACCGAACGCATTGCGCAGGGCTTTCGGGTCGACCGGCAGCGTTTCGGCCGCTTGCGCCAATGTTCGATCATGTTCGCCAAGTCGCGGCGGCTTGGCGGGATCTGGGGTCGGGTTGCGGGAAAAATGCAAGGGATTGCCCGCGACGTGCCAGTTCCTGTGACCCGGTTCGGCATGCGGGATCTCTGCAATCATGCGGCGTTCGGCGATATGGGGGTCGGCGAAGATATCGGCGACGGTATTGACCGGCCCGAAGGGGACGAGGCCGCCCAGCACGCCTGCCAGTTCGGCCTTGCTTCGCCCTGCGGTCCAATCGGCAACCATCGCATTAACCGCACCCGCATTGGTCCTGCGGTCGGCGCGGGTCGCATAGCGCGGATCGGTGCCCAGATTGGCCTGACCCATCGCCTGCGCCAGCTTCCGCCAGAAGGCATCGTCGACGATGCCCAGCGCCACATGTCCGTCCTTCGCCGGAAAGATGCCAAACGGCGCAAGCAACGGATGGCCGTTACCCTCTGGCCCGGGCACGGAGCCGTCGAAATCGTGCTGATAGACCGCGCGTTCACAGAGCGAGACCATCGCGTCATACATCGCGATATCGACGAACTGGCCCTGCCCCGTCGCCTCGGCCTGACGCAAAGCGGCGAGGATACCGAAAGCCATGAGTGATCCGGCAAAGACGTCGCCGATCCCAGGGCCCACCTTGGTGGGCGTCAACGCATCCGGCCCGGTCAGCGCCACGAGCCCCCCCATAGCCTGCGCCACCACGTCATAGGCGGGCCAGTCCCGATAAGGGCTTTCCCCCGATCGCGGATCGCCAAAGCCCCGTATCGCCGCGTAGACCAGCCGAGGATTGAGCTCCGCAAGGCTTTCGTAGGAAAGCCCGAGCCGCTCCATCACGCCGGGGCGGAAGTTTTCGACCACGACATCTGCGGTGGCGGCCAGCGCGCGGAAGGCGGCCTTGCCCTCTTCCGTCTTCAGATCAAGCTGCACGCTCTTCTTCGACCGGTTCAGGCTGACAAAATACCCCGCCCAGTCTCGGTCCGGATCGTCGTCACGAAAGGGACCATTCTGGCGGCTGGTATCGCCGCCCCGGCCTTCGATCTTGATCACTTCCGCCCCGTGATCGGCCAGCATCATCGTGCAATAGGGACCCGACAGCATGCGGGAAAGATCAAGAACGCGGATGCCTTGCAGGATGCCGGTCATGCACTGCGCCCCAGATGCCGGTCAAGGAAGGCGATCAGCGGGCGGTTCACGGCTGGCGGATCTTCGGCCAGGGCCATATGGCGCAGACCGGGCAGGATCAGCGTCTCGGCGCCTGCAATTTCGGCGGCTATGGCGCGGGTCATTTCAGGACCGTTGCCGTAATCCTCATCCCCGGTGATAACCAGCGCCGGCGCGATGATCGGTGGGTTCGGCGCGACGATCTCGTCGATGCCCTCGGCCAGAATGCGGTAGACCTGCGGATAGATCGCAGGATCGTTGGCCATGACCCAAGACCGGACCAGCGCCATCATGTCGGGATTGGCCGCGCGGTAGACATCAGTGAACCAGCGCACCAGCGCCGCCTCTACCGTGGCGCTCGGACCTTCCGTTTTCGCCTGTTCGACACGGGCGAGAATGGCGGCTTGCGCCTCGGGCGTGCGCTTGTGTGGCGAATGCAGAATGGCGAGCGCGGCAATACGGTCCGGATGATCCTGAGCGAAGCGCCGCGCGATCATGCCACCGAGCGAGAACCCGACGATCGCGGCGCGCTGGATGCCGAGGTGATCAAGGAGGCCCGCGAGTTGGTCCGCCAGAGTCCCAAGGGCCGGATCAGAAGGGGGCGCGGCACTTTCGCCATGGCCAAGAAGATCATAGGCAACCATCTGGTAGCGTTCGGAAAGTTCCGGCACCAGCCATTGCCAGCAGTGCCGGTTCAACCCAAGTCCGTGGATCAGCACGACGGCGGGCGCGCCATCGGGGCCAGTCGCCTCGTAGGCGGTCCCGTTCCCGGCCTTGCCGCTGATCATTCTCAGGCTCCTCGTTTCACGTTTCCTTCTCTTGGGTGCCACCGGCGCTTGTCTTCGCATCCGCATTTTTCGCCATGGCCTGACGAAAAATCCAAGTCCGACTTTCGCGGCTCGGTCACTATGGATGAACCGAAACGGAAGGAGAGGCGCGATGGCCGATGTAAAGAGCTACCGGATGCTGATTGACGGCGACTGGGTGGAGGCCTCGGACGGCGGTAAGTTCGACAGCGTCAATCCCGCGACCGGCAAGGTCTGGTCGCGCGTTCCCGAGGCCACGGCGGAAGATGTCGATCGCGCGGTGCGCGCCGCCGACCGGGCCTTTACGTCGGGCGAATGGGCCGAAATGCTGCCCTCGGCGCGGGGGCGCTGCCTGCGCAAGCTTGGCGATCTTCTGGCAGAAAGGTCCGAGCAACTGGGCCGGACCGAGTCGATCGACACCGGCAAGATGTTGAAGGAAACACGGTGGCAGGCAAAGTACATCGCCGAATTCTTCCATTTCTACGCCGGCTGCGCCGACAAGATCTCGGGCGAGACGCTGCCCATCGACAAACCTGATCTCTTTGTCTTCACCCGCCGCGAACCCCTTGGCGTCGTTGCCGCCGTGGTGCCGTGGAACTCGCAACTTTTCCTCGTGGCTGTGAAGATCGGCCCGGCGCTGGCTGCGGGAAATACGGTAGTACTGAAAGCCTCCGAACATGCCTCTGCTGCGATGCTAGAATTTGGCGAATTGATCGAACAGGCCGGTTTCCCGCCCGGTGTGGTCAATATCGTAACCGGCCACGGCGACCCCTGCGGCAAGGCGCTCACCTCGCACCCATTGGTCGCCCGTATCTCTTTCACCGGAGGGCCGGGAGCGGCGCGGCATGTGCTTTACAATTCCGCCGAGAACTTCGCCGAAGTTTCGCTCGAGCTTGGCGGAAAATCGCCGTTCATCGTATTCGAGGACGCCGATATCGAAAGTGCCGTGAACGGCTCCATCGCCGGGATCTTCGGCGCGACCGGGCAAAGCTGTGTCGCAGGATCGCGGCTCTATCTGCACGAAGATATCGCGGACGAATTCCTCGCGAAAATGACGGCACTGGCAGGAAAAATCCTGATTGGCGATCCGCTGGCTGAGGAAACCCAGATGGGGCCTCTCTGCACCACTGGTCAGCTCGAGCATATTGAAAGAGAGGTCGCCCACGCCGTCAGTGAAGGCGCGAAGGTTCTGACAGGTGGCAGGCGACCCGAGGGACTTGGAGGCAATTATTACGAACCCACGATCCTCGACTGCCCACGCCAGGACCTGCGCATCGTCGACACCGAACTGTTCGGCCCGGTACTTGCCGCCCAACGCTTCAAGACCGAGGAAGAGGTCATCCGGCTTGCGAACGACACCAAACACGGGCTGGCGGCAGGCATCTTCACCCGCTCCGGCGCACGGCAGATGCGGATGGCAAAGGCAATCCGCGCGGGGATCGTCTGGATCAACACCTACCGCGTCGTCTCGCCGATCGCCGAGTTCGGCGGGGTCAAGGGCTCCGGCTATGGCCGTGAAAGCGGCTTTCAGGCGATGTGGGATTACACGCGGCCAAAGACGGTATGGGTCAATACATCCGACACGCCGATGGCGAACCCGTTCGTCATGCGATGACCTGCCCTGCGTCATTGCGTCGAAAAATGGTTGTCGGCGGCGATTTTTCGACATCAAGCGCGAAGACGCCGGTCAACATCAGCCCAATGAATTGATCCGGGGAGGGACAGGATGAAATTCCAGCTGGCGATAAACATGGAGCGTATGGACGCATCGCTCGACATGAAGGACGTCGCGCGCCACACGCTTGAGATGGTGCAGATGGCCGACCAGGGGAAATTCAACATCGTCTGGGCCGCCGAACACCATGCGCTGGAAATGACCATCGCGCCAAACCCGTTCTCCATCCTCACCTGGTGGGCCGAGAATACCAATGACATCCGACTTGGCACCGCCGTCGCCGTCGCCGCCTACTGGCATCCGATCAAGCTGGCGGGCGAAGCGGGCTTTCTCGACCTCATCTCGGGCGGGCGCCTGGAATTCGGTATCGGCTCCGGCGCCTACCAGCGTGAGTTCGACCGCATGGCGCCGGGGCTGAAGCAGTCCGACGCCTGGCGCTACATGCAGGAAATGCTGCCCTGCCTGCGCGCACTTTGGCAGGGTGACTACGAACACAAGGGCGAATTCTGGTCCTTTCCGACCGCTACCGCCGTGCCGAAGCCCGTGCAGGACGAGGTCCCGGTCTGGGTCGCCGCCCGCGCGCCGATCACCTATGACTACGCGGTGCGCGAAGGCTGCAACATCATGTCGTGGCCGCTGACGCGCGGGATGGACGAGGCGGAGACCTACATGAACCGCCTGGCCGACGCGATGGCGGCCAATCCCGGCGCGAAACGCCCGGTCATGGCCATGATGCGCCACACCGCGCTCTATGATCGGAAGGAGGACTGGATGGTGCCGATCCGTGCGGCCCAGCGCCAGCTCGGCCAGTTCGAGAACCTGTTCAAGAATCTTGGGGATGTGAAGGATGGCTTCCCGAAACAGATCCCGTTCGAGGAGCTAGGCAACCGCGCCGAATACGACCCGAAGATGCTGCACGACAACCTGATGTTCGGCACACCTGATGAGGTCATCGCGAAACTGAAGCAATACGAGGCCATCGGGGTGGATGAGTTTATCTACTATGCCAGCCTCGGCCTCGGCCTGCCCGAACAGAAACGCTCGCTGGAGTTGTTCATCAACGAAGTCATGCCCGCCTTTTCCTGAGGAAACCCGATGTCTCATGTTGAAACCGTCCGTCGGGGGCGGGTGTTGGAAATCACGCTCAACAAGCCCAAGGTCAATGCTATCGACATCGAGATGAGCAGGGATATGGGCCGCGCCTTTGCCGAGTTGCGGGATGATCCCGACCTATGGTGCGCGATCCTGACCGGGGCGGGGGACAAGATCTTTTCCGCCGGCTGGGACCTGAAAGCGCTGAACAAGGGCGAAATGGAGCTCGATAACTGGTGGGAGGAGGATTACGGGATCGGCGGATTTGCCGGATTGACCGAGAATTGGGGACTGAACAAGCCGGTGATCTGTACCCTGAACGGCCTTGCCATCGGCGGCGGGTTCGAGATCGCGCTGGCCTGCGACCTGATCATTGCCGCCGAGCATGTGGAATTCGGTCTGCCCGAAATGCCTTTGGGCATCGTCCCCGATGCGGGCGCCCTGCAACGTCTGCCCCGGCGCATTCCCCATAACATCGCGATGGAGATGTTCCTGCTGGGCCGCCGGATGAAGGCGACCGAGGCCGCGCATTACGGGCTGGTGAACAAGGTCGTGCCGAAAGGGCAGGAAATGAAGGCTGCCCGCGAATGGGCCGACCAGATCGCATGGTCCGCCCCGCTTGCCATGCAGTCGGTCAAGGAAGTGCAGCGCGAGATCGAGTGCAAACCGCTGGAGACGGCCTTTGCCCATATGCGCGAAGGGCAGTTGCCGACTTACCGCAAGATGCTGACCTCCGAGGACGCCAAGGAAGGTGTGGCGGCCTTCGTCGAACGGCGCGATCCCGTGTTCAAGGGGAAATAGATGTATCCCGATCCCTCTTCCGTAACCCGCGTCACAACGCTCGGCGCCGGGCCTATCGGTGGCGGCTGGGCCGCGCACTTCCTCGCCCGTGGCTACGACGTCACGGCCTATATCCATTCCCAGGCCGAACGCCCTGCCCTCATGGCCGTAATCGACACCGCCTGGATCAGCCTTGAAGCCCTTGGCCTCGCCCCCGGCGCCTCGCGCGACCGGCTGACGGTGACGACCGAACTGAAGGTTGCTGTCAGGGACGCAGAGTTCATTCAGGAAAGCGCCCCCGAACGGCTGGAGCTGAAACAGGCATTGTACAAGCGTCTTGGACAGGTCGCGCCCCAAGGCTGCGTCATCGCCTCATCGACCTCCGGTCTGATGATGACCGAAATTCAGAAGGACTGCCCGTCGCCCGAACGCACCGTCATCGGCCATCCCTTCAACCCGCCCTACCTGCTGCCGCTAGTGGAGATCATCGGCGGCAAGAAGACCGACCCGGCGGCGGTGCAGTGGGCGGCTGATTTCTACAGCATCGCGGGCAAAGCGCCCTTGATCATGAAAAAGGAAATCCCGGGCTTCGTCGCCACCCGCCTGCAAGAGGCGCTCTGGCGCGAAGCCTTGCACATGGTTGCAAATGGCGAGGCGACACCCGAGGACATCGACAACGCGCTTATGAACGGTCCCGCGCCGCGCATGGCGGTTCAGGGCCAGTGCATGGCCTTCCATGTCGCCTGCGGCGAGGGTGGTATGGCCACCAATCTTGACCAGTTCGGCCCCGCGTTGAAATGGCCCTGGACGCGCCTGGAAGCACCCGAATTAACGCAGGACCTGCGCGACCGTATGGTCGACGGCTGCAACAGAATTGCAGCCGGGCGCCATTTTGAGGGAATGGCTGCCCAAAGGGATCGCGAAATCGTCGCTGTGCTGAACGCGATCAAGGCGGCCCGTGGCTAGAGCGTTTCGAGGTTATGATGCACCAGAATTCGAACCTTTTTGTTCGCATTCTGATGCTTGCAGCTTCAAGAAACGCCCGAAACGTACCGGAG
>JAUIDM010000495.1 GCA_030428915.1 Alphaproteobacteria bacterium
ATGATGTGTCGATGAATCCGACCGGTGTCGGTGATAATGGTGGTTGCCTTCTTCGGTCGACCACCTTTCCCGAGGATGAGACCGGCTTCGAGATCTTTGAGATACATCGCGCACAGCTCTTTGACAGTGACTGCCTGATGATCGAGCAGGCGTTCCTCCGAAGGGTTGTCACCCTGCGCAACGCGGCCGAGCTGCACCTTCGCCTCTTGCCGCGCCGTCTCCGCCGTCCAGATGCCATGGAAGCCGATCGTGTAGCGACGGGTTCGACCTGCGGCTCGATATTGGATAAGGTAGCTGCGTTTTCCGGACGCGAAAACGCGAAGGCCGAAGCCTGGCAGCTCGTCGTCCCAGATGAAGTAGTCCTTCTCACGGACCGCGGCTGCGTCCACGACGCGCTTCGTCAGCTTGGCCATTACGCGTTTCCTCCTTGGAGAGCCGGTTGCCTCCACGGAAGCACCACGGAAGCAGGCGAATGAAAGTCGGAGCGAAGTTCCGGATACAGATTTCGGCGGGAGAAACCGAATTGTCCATGGATTTCAAGGCAGTATAGTATCATGGCGTGTCCTAGCGTGCATTTCGGATAGCCAGGACAAATTGCTCCGAAGGCAGAGGCCAGAGGTTCGAATCCTCTCGGGTGCGCCAGATTCCCTCATCCTCCGCAATCGCCTCCGGGCCGGGCCAAAGCCTTGACCGGGCATGAAAAAAGCCCCGACGCCGTGGCGTCAGGGCCTTTGAAACTGCTGCCGGTCGGTGCGGCTCAGGAGCCCCAGCTGCGCACCTGCCCACAATCCATGTGGACGAAATTCGACCGGGAATACCGCCCGACACCGCCAGCCTCGCAAGCGGCGGCCGCCCGGGCCATCTGGTTCACCGAGCGCGAGTTCAGCCGCAGGTCGGCCGCCTGTCCCTGCATGTGCAGCGAGTTGCGGGCCACGCCGCTGGAGCGCGCACGCAGCATCGCGTTGGTTTCCGGGCTGCGATAGCCGGACAGCAACAGGTAGGGTTCGTCCACTTCCAGCAGGCGATGCGCGGCGGTCATGATGTCCACGGTGCGCCGGTCGATCCCGTGCAGCGCGTTGTTCCGCCAGTCACGCATGAAGAAGGTGATTTCATCGAGCGCTTCGTCGACATACTCGCCTTCGATCCAGTAGATCGTGTCGAGCCGTTCGCCCGTGCGCCCGGAATACATGCGGATGCGGCGGATGTCGCCGCCGCCCCGCAGGAACCCTGCCGCATTGGCGTAGAACGGCGCGGCCGCAACGGTGGTCGCCGCAAAAGCGCCGAGCAGGCCCCGCCGGGTGATGTTCCCCAAGGATTGAGTGCTCATTTGGTTTGCCTGTCCCACACGGCGGCCCGGTTTGTACCGGACTCGCTCACAGTTGACCCCCAAGTGCCGTAAACATGACATAATCCGTGAAGGGGCGAAAGGGCGGCGGGGCGCTTGTCCACGGGATTCTCCTGTATCGGCAAGAACTTGCGTATCGACGCTGGCAGCGGCGGCGAAACTTTGTTGCGATGGCCCTGTCAGACCCTAGGGATGGAGACGGCCCGGAACGTTGCGGAATCGCCTCGGACCGTTGAAAAACAACTGCAAACCCGGTGTAACACCGGAATGTGAATGGACTCCGAAGACACCAGATCGTGTGGTCGGGAGGACAAGAAGGAGCAGACCCGTGACCGACCACACCCGCGCCGCGCGCCCGTTCTTCCAGCTTTCCGCGGCCCTCGCGCTGCTGTCCGCCGCCGTCCTGCCGCAGGCCGCCCAAGCCGAGGGCGGGATCACCGCGTTCAAGCTGGCGGTGGCCGAAGCCGCCTCCGACATCGACGGGCTGGCGGCCTTCTACCGCGAGACGGATTACGCCGACCTCTTCACCGGGGCCGATGATGCCGACCGCCGCTTCGCCGTTCTGAATGCGCTGTTGAATGCCGACGATCACGGGCTTCCGGCCGGACGCTATGCGCCGCAGGCCTTCCGCAGCCTGTTCGACGGCATCGACAGCGAGCGCCAGCGCGGCTTCGCCGAGGTGGCGGCCGCCAAGATGTTCCTCTCTTACGCGCGCGACATGGAGTCGGGGGCGCTGGAGCCGGGATCGATCGATGCCGGGATCGTCCGGACGCTGCCGCGTCGCGATCCGGCCAAGCTGCTGCAGGATCTCGCCGAGGGCGAGCCGACCCGCGTCCTGCATGACCTGATCCCTCAGTCGCCGCATTACGCGCGCCTGATGCGGGCCAAGTTCGAACTGGAGACGACGCTGGCCGCCGGCGGCTGGGGCGAGACGGTGCGGGCCAACGCGCTGCGCCCGGGCGAGACGGGTCCGTCGGTCATCCAGTTGCGCGACCGGCTGGTGGCGAT
>JAUIDM010000097.1 GCA_030428915.1 Alphaproteobacteria bacterium
CAAGGGCCAGCGCTACGGCCAGGATAGTAAGGGGAGAATGGAAGGCAGACACGTCAAGCTCCGGCAGGATGCGATCGCCGAAGCGGCGGATCGACTGAATTCGGAATAAGGAAACTGGATAGTTTTGTAAAGTTCGGATAGGTTACGGGTGCGGATGCCCTAAGGGGAGATCAAACGGGAGCCTGGCAGGATGCCAAAGGACAAGGCCGAGTCCGAGTTCGACGGCAACGTGATGCGCAGACGCGGTCGACCGGTGCAGATGGACTCTGCCGAACGCGAGGCGCTTGTACTAGACAGCGCAATCGAATTGCTCTCGGAACACGGGCCTGACGACGTGACGATGGCCGACATCGCCCGGCGGGCCGGCATGTCGAAACGGACGCTTTACGCACTTTACCGTAGCCGCGAGGAACTCCTCGGCGCAGGGCTAAAACGTATCGGTGCGTCACTGTTCCGTCCGCTGGAACCCGATGAACGCAACGCCTCGCTTGAAGAGCGGCTACGCATCTTGCTGAGCTTCAACCCGAAAATGGGAAACCCCACTGTTCCGCTCGAAATGTTGCGCGTAGTGATCGCCAAGGCGCGCAACTACCCCGAAATGGGGCGGAGCTTGAGCCGCGCCGGCCCTGGTCAGGTCTGCGACTTACTCTGTGCTGAACTGGCCAACGCCGCCGAGGCGGGCGAGATCGACCTTGACCCTGATGAGATCGCGGCTTCTGCGGAGCTTCTGGTTGACATGGTGGTCGGCAACACCATCCCCTGCCTGCTTGACCCACAACGCGTGCCGCACCTGCCAGAACAGAATACGGCCCGAAGGGATAGGGCGGTGGATATCTTCCTCAATGGCGTACGGTCGCGAGGCTGTAAACGGGAGCTGTAATTGCACCTCCTCAAATCACACTACAGGATAAAGGTCGTGGCGGGCGATGGTCATGGGGTGAAATAGATTTGTAGAACCCTTGGTTGCTAAGCGCGCGCAAAACGCTCCATTCGAAATCTCCCACGCTCACGGATGTCTTTTGATCCTGTCGGGCGCTCGACCTCGTTTCCGGATGTGCCCAACTACCCATGCTTCGAGCCCAAAGCGGATGGTCGTCCAGCGCCTCATATTCGACAGACGTGATTGATTTTGGTCCAATGAGCTGCGCCAGGTCGCGCGCGATCTCATTGCGCGTATCGCATCAGCTGCTCTGCGCGGTCTCGACCAAGCTCGATCTTGCACGAGTCGATCCCGATCCCGGTTCCGGAGCCGCCACCGAAAGTTGCCCCAACATATTCGCAATGCGCATCGCGATATGCCGACCAAGCTGCCTGTGCTGCTTCCAGAGCCGGAATGGCCACGGTTCGCCCCGTGTTGTCGTCGAGTTCTTTCGCGGAAGTCATCGCGAAGCCGAGGTAAACTTCAACAGTCGCGTCGACCCGTTTCAGCGTATCGGCGACGCAGGCCCCGATTTCCACCTGACTGCTGCCGCCGCATTCCGTTGCGGGATCGGCCGAGGCGATGGTCGGCAGGCTGGGCAGAATGAACAGTGCTGCAACGAGATTTCTCATGATGAACCTTCCATTGGTTTTGGACATCATATGGCGCGCCCACGTCAAAATCCTAAGGGGAATCTTCCATCCTGAACAGCTGTGCGAAACCGATATCCGTTAATTTATTGCGCAACCTGTGACCGTCGCGAACGGCATCTCGTGTCGGACAAAGGAATCGCTGGCGGTCGCGAAGTCGCGCGGCGTGAAGCTCGGCGATCGCCATGGCGCGGCGGCGTTCCGGCGGGCGGGGAAGGGTGGTGCGCCGCTCCGGTCGGCAGTCATGCGCAATGCCGATCGCCTTACCCAGTGCCAAAGGCCGGTATTGGCGCTTCACGAACGCAGCAAACAGCACGTCGTTAACTGCCGACGTACATCAGAAGGTCAGGCCGGCAGGAGAAGTCGACAGTTCGCAATGCGTTGCATTCGCTTGGACCTGATCGCGTTCGTGTCAGGTTCATTGGCGCGAAATTTGGTGAACACAGGCGTTCCATGAGGCGGATGTCCAGTTTGCCATCCCACGCAGTACAAGCCCCTGGGGGGCGGCAAAGGTTCTCGGCCGGTTTGGCACGGCCACCGCCTGCTGCCCGGTGGTTTACGTCAAGTCGACCGAAGGTAGCCCAGCAGAACGATTTGAGGACGATGCCGAGAACGCATCGCCTGTGGGAGAAGTGCTTCGGTTCAATGACGGCGGCGCTTTCCGGTGCCAATCACATCGGTCTGGCACCACAGCTTGACCTATGTGCATCGTCTGTCAGCACATATCTCGGGCCCGCCACTTGATGAGATGCAGCGCCCCATGGTGGCGGGCGACGGCCTCTGCCACGGCTTTACGTCCGGCTCCGCAGAGGTGACCAGTTCGGGCAACGAAACCCCAGCACCGGGGTCGCCGTTCCACACCTCTGTTCGCGCTGTTCGGCAACCCTTTAAACGAGCGGGTCCATCAGCACCGTTCGTCACGTACATCCATGGCGCAATCTACGAGGCGAAGTTCGGTTGCCCAGCCTGACTTTGGTCAAGGCAACGGCGCGTGACGAAAGAGTAGGTCCGGTCGAGTGAACCGCAACAGTTACGGATCGACGGTCAGGACATGCAGCGCATCGCGCAGAACGCGGGAAAGGGAGCGTCACGCAATCGCGTGAACCTTGGCGCTGCGGGCAGGGTGCATTGCACCTGCGTTGTGATCCTGCTGGCCGTCTCACTGATGCTGTCGGGCATGGCAGCGGCGATGCCCTTCGCGAAAGCGCCGGGCGGCGAAGTCTTCGTGATCTGCGCCGAGGGTGGGTCCACCCGGATCTACATCGATCAGTACGGCAACCCGGTCGCGCCGATGAAGGATTGCGCCAATTGCCCCGACTGCCTGGCGCCGTTCGCGCTGCCGGCAACCCCGTCGCGCGGTCTTTCTGACCGGCGCGCCACCTACCGCCCGGGTCAGGCAACGGCGCATGATTTATCCGTGCCGGCCCCTCCCTACCTTCGCCCCGAAACCCGAGGTCCTCCATCCGTGGTCAGTGCATGTCTTGATGTGGCGCCTGTCGGCAGGTCTGCCGGCACGGCCACCAAAGACAGTCAGCGACTGCAAAGCGCTTGCGGGTGGACCCAACCGGCAAACCCTGCATGACAATTCTTCGCCTCTTCCTTCCGCTTTTCATTCTGGTCTTCGCGGCCTTTTCAGCAGCCGCAGAGCCGGTTCTGCCGAAGTTTCTGACCGACGTCGCGCCTGCTGAGCTTGTCACCGGGGCCGATGCCTTTGGCGCGATCCGTGAAGATGTGCCGGTCGCACCCGTCCTTACAAACGGCGAGGCAATTGGCTGGGTCTTCGTCACCTCCGATTTCGTGTCGACTACAGGCTACTCTGGCAAGCCAATTCACACGATGGTCGCCGTCGACAACGACGCGAAGGTCATCGGCGTCCAGCTTGTCAAACATTCCGAGCCGATTGTGCTGATCGGTATTCCCGACGCCAAGATGAAAGCGCTCGCCGCCGATTATGCCGGCCTTGACCTTGTGGCAGAGGCGCAGTCGGGGGGCACATCCCACGACCTCGACATCATCTCGGGCGCGACCGTGACAGTGATGGTGATCGATGATTCCATCGTCCGCGCCGGTCTGAAGGTTGCCCGCGCGCTTGGCCTTGGCGGTCTTGCCTCGAATACCGCCGATACCGGCCCAAAATTCGAGCTGAACCCAGACGCAGAGGCGGCACCCGACTGGATGACGCTTGAGGGCGACGGGACGCTTAGGCGTCTCGCACTCGACATCGGGCAGGTGAATGCCGCTTTCGACGCACTCGGCGATCCGCGCGCCACCGAGCGCGCGCTGACCGAGGCGCCGGAAACGACGTTCATCGAGATGCAAGCTGCGCTTGTCTCTCACCCTGCAATCGCGAAATCGCTTCTGGGGGATGCCGCTGCGGCCAACCTCGCGAACTGGTTGGAAGAGGGCGACCATGCCGTCGCAATCGTCGGGCGCGGGCTTTATAGTTTCAAGGGCTCGGGCTATGTGCGCGGCGGCATCTTCGACCGTATCGTGCTGATCCAGGACGACCTGTCGGTCCGTTTCCGCGACCGGATGCACAAGCGCATCGTATCGCTTGCCGCCGTTGGCGCGCCCGCCTTTACCGAGGCCGACCTGTTCAAGATCCCCGCCGATAGCGGTTTCGATCCCGCCAGGCCGTTCCGCATCCAGCTTTTGGTCCAGCGCGAGGTCGGGGCGATCGAGAAGGTCTTCACGACCTTCGACCTTGGTTATGAGTTGCCGGAGAAATACCTGCGCGCCGTTGCCGCCACCCCGGCGCCCGAGGTGCCGGACGCTGTCACCGAAGTGGCGACCCAGGATGAGCAAGCCGCCCATCAGGCGCTGTGGAAACGGATCTGGCTGGACAAGAAAACCTCTATCATCGTCACGGCCGGGCTACTGCTGCTGCTGACGGGGGTGTTCTTCTTCCAAAGCATCGCGACGCGGAATGCGCGCCGGTTCTTCTGGTTCCGCATGACCTATCTGACGGTCGTGCTGGTCTATCTTGGCTGGTATGCCAACGCGCAGCTTTCCGTCGTAAACCTGATGGCGCTCTTCGGTGCCCTGGTGTCGGGCTTCAGCTGGCAGGCTTTCCTGCTCGATCCCCTGACCTTCATTCTCTGGTTCGCGGTTGCAGCGGCGCTTCTCTTCTGGGGGCGCGGGGCCTATTGTGGCTGGCTATGCCCCTTCGGCGCTTTGCAGGAGCTGACCAACCGCATAGCCCGTGCGTTGCATGTGCCGCAATGGACCCTGCCCTGGGGGCTGCATGAACGGCTCTGGCCAATCAAGTATATGATCTTTTTGGGTCTTTTCGGCGTCTCTCTGATGAGCATCGAACAGGCCGAACATCTGGCCGAGGTCGAACCCTTCAAGACCGCCATCGTGCTGAAGTTCGTCCGCGCCTGGCCTTTCGTCGCCTATGCCGCGGCCCTGCTGATTGCGGGTCTCTTCGTCGAGCGGTTCTACTGCCGCTATCTCTGCCCGCTTGGGGCAGCGCTCGCCATCCCAGCGCGACTGCGCATGTTCGACTGGCTGAAACGTTACCGCGAATGCGGCAACCCCTGCCAGACCTGTGCTAACCAATGCCCCGTTCAGGCGATTCACCCGACAGGCGAGATCAACCCGAACGAATGCGTGAACTGCCTGCATTGCCAGGTTCTTTACCAGTCACCGAGCATCTGCCCCGTCGTCATCAAGAAGATGAAGCGTCGCGTCACCGTGGGCACGGCAGCGCCGCGCGACCTGACCGGGCATCCCAACTCACCCAAATCCCAACCTGCTGAATGAAAGGACACATCATGTCTGAGGGATCTAAGACCAGTATAACGAGGCGCGGAATGCTTGGCGCCACCGCGGGAACCGCCGCCCTTGCCGGCGCCTTCGGAGGGCGCGCCCTGGTGGCGGGCAGCGCCATCGGCGCGGCAACCCTTTCCGGGACCACGGCTGCGCGCGCGGCCGAAGCGACCAGCGTCGAGCCGGGTCAGCTTGATGAATACTATGGGTTTTGGTCCTCGGGCCAGACCGGCGAGATGCGGATCCTCGGTATCCCGTCGATGCGCGAACTGATGCGCGTTCCGGTGTTCAACATCGATTCGGCGACGGGTTGGGGCATCACCAACGAGTCGAGGAAGATCCTGACCGAGGGCCTGACCGAGAAGACCAAGAAGTACCTTGCCGCCAATGGGCTGGAATTCCCGCGTAACGGCGATTTGCACCATGTGCACATGTCCTTCACCGAAGGGAAATACGACGGGCGCTTCCTGTTCATGAACGACAAGGCCAACACGCGCGTCGCGCGGGTGCGCTGCGACGTGATGAAGTGTGACAAGATCATCGAAATTCCGAACGCCAAGGGCATCCACGGCCTTCGCCCGCAGAAATGGCCCCGCACCAACTATGTCTTCGCAAATGGCGAAGACGAGGTGCCGATGGTCAATGACGGCAAGATCCTCGACGATCCGTCGCAATATGTGAACTTCTACACCGCGATCAATGCCGATGACATGACCGTTGCCTGGCAGGTCATGGTAACGGGAAACCTCGACAACACCGATGCCGACTACGAGGGCAAATATGCCTTCTCGACGAGCTACAACTCGGAAATGGGCATGACGCTTGCCGACATGACGGCGGCCGACATGGACCATGTCGTCGTCTACAACATTGCCGAGATCGAGAAGGGTATTGAGGCGGGCGACTTCACAGAGTTGAACGGCGTCAAGGTGATCGACGGCCGCAAGGGGTCGGAAAAGAACTACGTTCGCTACATCCCGGTGCCGAACAACCCGCACGGCTGCAACATGGCACCGGACAAGAAGCACCTCTGCATCGCCGGCAAGCTGTCTCCAACCGTCTCGGTGATCGACGTCACCAAGCTCGACGACGTGTTCTACAACGGCGCCGATCCGCGCTCTGTCGTCGTGGCCGAACCGGAACTGGGCCTCGGCCCTCTACACACCGCCTTTGACGGTCAGGGCCGTGCCTATACGACGCTCTTCCTCGATAGCCAGGTTGTGGTCTGGGACATTGAGAAGGCGATCAAGGCCTATGCCGGCGAACAGGTCGACCCGATCATCACCAAGGCGGACGTCCACTACCAGCCCGGCCACAACTCGACAGCCGAGGGCGAGACGCTGGACGCTTCGGCGAAGTTCTACATCTCGATGAACAAGTTCTCGAAGGACCGTTTCCTGAATGTCGGTCCGCTCAAGCCCGAGAATGAACAGGTCTTCGTTATCGACGGCGACAAGCTGACGCTCGTCCATGACGGACCGACCTTTGCCGAGCCGCATGACTCGATCATTGTCCATGCGTCGAAGGTAAACCCGCTTTCCGTCTGGGACCGGCAGGACCGCATGTGGTCCGAAACCCGCAAGCAGGCCGAGGCGGATGGTGTCGATCTGGACGACTACCAGGACACAGTCATCCGCGACGGCAACAAGGTGCGCGTCTACATGTCGAGCCAGGCACCGCAGTTCGCCATCGAGAGCTTTACCGTGAAGGAAGGCGACGAGGTGACCGTCTGTGTAACGAACCTCGACGACATCGACGACCTGACGCATGGTTTCACTATGGGCAACCATGGCGTGGCGATGGAGATCGGGCCCCAGGCGACGAGTTCCGTCACCTTCATCGCGGGTCAGCCGGGAGTCTACTGGTACTACTGCCAGTGGTTCTGCCACGCGCTCCACATGGAAATGCGCGGCCGTATGTTCGTCGAACCGCGGAACACATGATCCGATGAAACAGCTTCCGGCCCTGATCGTCAGCCTGCTGCTTTCCCTGCCCGCCTTGGCGGGGGAGGTCGCGGTTGCGCCGGAGCCGGGGGCCTTGCAGCGGGCCATCGCCGGGGCGTCGCCCGGCGATGTGCTCACCCTCGGGACAGGTCGCTACCCCGGCTCAGTCACCATCGACCGGCCGCTGAGCCTGATCGGCGCACAGGGTGCCGAGATCGACGGTGGCGGACAAGGGACAGTCGTGACCATTGCCGCATCTGATGTAACGGTGCGCGGCCTGACCGTGACCGGGTCGGGCATGAATGGCCAGGATACTGACGCCGGCATCAAGATCCTCAAGGGCGCCGACCGCGCGCGTGTCGAGGATAACCGGGTCATCGGAAACCTCCACGGAATCGACATTCATGGCGGCAAGGATGCCCAGGTTGCCGGCAACACGATCGAAGGTACGCGAAACCCCCGGATGAACGACCGCGGCAACGGCATCTATGTCTGGAACAGCCCCGGCGCGGTGGTGGCGGAAAACTCGGTCCGGTGGGGACGGGACGGCATCTTTGCCAATGCCTCGCGTGAGAACGTGTTCCGCGGCAACCTCTTCCGCGACCTCCGCTTCGCGGTCCACTACATGTACACGAACGACAGCGAAGTGACTGGCAACACCTCCATAGGCAATCACCTTGGCTATGCGATCATGTTCTCGAACAAGATCTCGGTGAAGGACAACCTGTCGCTTGGCGACCGCTCCAACGGGGTCATGCTGAACTATGCCAACAACGCCGACATATCCGGCAATCTGGTGCGTGGCGGGGCGCTGAAGTGTCTTTTCATCTACAACGCGCACAAGAACCTGATCTATCAGAACCGGTTCGAGGGCTGCGGCATCGGCATCCACTTCACCGCCGGGTCGGAACGCAACGTGCTGACCGAAAACAGCTTCGTCGGCAACCGTGAGCAGGTGAAATATGTCGGCACGAAACATGTCGAGTGGAGCTTCGAGGGCCGCGGCAACTACTGGTCCGACCACCCGGCCTTCGACCTGAACGGCGACGATATCGCCGACAGCGTGTTCCGCCCCAACGACCTGATGGACCACATCCTCTGGTCGCAGCCCGCCGCCGCACTTCTGACCGGCGCCCCTGCGGTGCAACTGGTGCGGTGGAGCCAGAAGAACTTTCCCGCCACGCTGCCCGGCGGCGTGCTGGATTCATTCCCCCTGATGACCCCCGTGACCATCCCCGTGCCGCCCGAAGTGGCGGCGATGGAGGCAGAGGTGGCGGGCCGCTGGGCGCAAGGAAGCTATGATGACTTCGACGTTGAAAATCTCGGCACTCACTAAGACCTTCGCGGGAGTGAAGGTGCTCGACACGGTGTCGCTGGACATCTCGCCGGGCCAGCGTGTCGCGCTTCTGGGCCATAACGGCGTGGGCAAGTCGACGATGATGAAGATCATCCTCGGCCTGATCCCCTATGACAGCGGCACTGTCGAAGTCATCGGCGGCAAGCCTGGATCAGCCGCGGCGCGAGCGCAGGTGGCCTACCTGCCGGAAAACGCGGCCTTCCACCCGGCGCTGACGGGGCAGGAACAGATCGCCCATTACCTGTCGCTGCGTGGCGAAAGCCCGAAACTGGCGATGGATCTGCTGGAGCGGGTGGGCCTGCACTCCGCCGCCCACCGCCGCATCGGCACCTATTCCAAGGGGATGCGACAGCGCGTCGGTCTGGCGCAGGCCCTGATCGGCAAGCCCCGGCTTCTGGTGCTGGATGAACCGACGTCGGGCCTCGACCCCGTCTCGCGCCGCGACTTCTACTCCCTGCTCGATGGGCTGGCGGCCGAAGGTGCGTCGATCCTCCTGTCCTCCCACGCACTGACCGAGGTCGAGGCGCGCACCGACCGCATTCTGATCCTGTCCGGCGGGCGGATGGTGGCCACGGGCACCCTCGCGGATCTGCGCCGTGCCGCCGCCCTGCCGGTTGCGATGCAAGTCACGGCGCGGAACGGCTATATATCCGAGATCGCGGCGGCATTGCCGGGCGCTATCCGGATAGAGAGCGACCTGCGCCTGACCTGCGCGCAGGACGAGAAACTGCCGATCCTCGCCCGCATCGCGGGTTTCGGCGACAAGGTGGCCGATATCGAGGTCGTCCCGCCGAGCCTGGAGGACATCTACAGCCATTTCAGCCGGAGGGACGGGCAATGAACCGCATCCTCGCCACCGCCCGCTCTGAATTCAGGATCAGCCTGCGCAACCGCTGGGTCGCAATCGCGGTCGTCCTGATGGGGCTGTTCGCGCTGGTCCTGTCCGCCGCCGGGTCCGCGCCAACGGGTGAGCTGGGGGTGGACCGCCTGTCCGTCACGGTCGCCTCGCTCACCTCGCTGACCGTCTATCTTGTGCCGCTGCTCGCGCTGTTGATGAGCTTCGATGCCGTCGCCGGAGAGGTGGAGCGTGGCACGTTGCCCCTTTTGCTGACCTACCCGGTCGCGCGGGTCGAGATCCTCATGGGTAAATTCCTCGCCCATCTCGCGGTCCTCGCGATCGCGGTTGCTGTGGGCTATGGCCTCGCCGCCGCCGCCGCCTTCCGCAGCGATGCGGGGTCGGTCGCCGGTCTGCCCGCCCTCTGGCGGTTGGGGTGGAGCTCGATCCTTCTTGGCGCCACATTCCTCGGCGCAGGCTACGCGCTTTCTTCACTCGCCCGCCGCCCCTCGGGCGCGGCGGGTCTGGCGATGGGGCTTTGGCTTGGTGCGGTCGTGCTTTACGACCTCGGGCTGCTGGCAGCTGTCGTGGCCAATGGTGACGGCTGGTTCACGACAACAGCCTTCCCCTTCGCGCTTCTCGCCAATCCGGCCGATGCCTTCCGGCTCTACAACCTCGCTGCCTCGCAGGCGACCACGGCTGCCGCCGGACTCGCCGGGGCGGCTGACGTCATCCCCATCTGGCAATCCGCGGCCTCGGTCCTTCTCTGGCCGGTTCTCGCGCTGGCGCTGGCAAACTCCGCATTCCGAAAGGTTACGCCATGAAACGCGCGCTTCTGATCTGCGCCTTCCTCCTTTCCGCCTGCAAGGACGACGCGCAGGACATCTCCCCCGTCGCACTGACCGAGGAATCGGTCGGGCACTACTGCCAGATGCAGCTTCTGGAACATGACGGACCCAAGGCGCAGGTCCATATGCAGGGGCAGCCGGGGAAGCCGCTCTATTTCAGCCAGGTCCGCGACGCCGTCGCCTATAGTCGCCTGCCGGAACAGGACGGTGTGATCCTTGCCATGTGGGTCAACGACATGGGTGCACCCGGCGCGACCTGGACCCAGCCGGGGGCGGAGAACTGGATTGACGCGACCACCGCGCACTACGTGGTCGACTCGTCGATCGAAGGCGGCATGGGTGCACCGGAACTGGTGCCCTTCGCCGATCTCGACAAGGCCGCTGACTTTGCCGCCAAGAACGGAGGCGCGGTCATGTCGTTGGCGGCGATTCCTGACAGAGCCGTGATGGCCCCCGTTGCGTTGCCTGGCGACGATGCCAGCGACGCCGATTACTCGAACCGCCTGAAGGCGCTGTCCGACAAGATCGGAGGATGACCATGATGAACCGCCGACGTTTCCTGGCCATCACCGCGGCTGCCGCCGGCGGTACCGCCGCGCGTGCCGCCCTCGCCGGATCGCGACAGGTCTGGACGGGTATCGCGCTAGGCGCGCGTGCCTCTATCCGGCTGGACCATCCTGAGGCCGGGGCCATTGCCGCGCGGGCGGCTGCCGAGATCGCCCGGCTTGAAGAGATATTCAGCCTGTTCAGAGCCGATTCCGCGCTGTCGCGGCTGAACGCGAATGGACGGCTGGATGCGCCGCCGCCCGAGCTTCTGCAATGCCTAACGCTGGCCGGGGCGGTTCACCGCGCCTCTGCCGGGGCTTTCGATCCGACGGTACAACCGCTCTGGGCGCTTTGGGCACAACGCGCCGCGTCCCGTACCCGGCCAACGCCAATGGAACTGACCGAGGCACGGAACCGTGGCGTCTGGAACGACCTGCGGCTGGACGAGGCAGCGATCGTCATGGCCCCCGGCATGGCATTGACCTTGAACGGAATCGCGCAGGGTTTCATTGGCGACCGTGTTGCAGCGCTGCTGGCGTCCGAAGGGCTGACCGACATCCTGATCGACACGGGCGAGCATGTCGCGCTGGGGCAAATGCCCGGAGGCGGTGCCTGGCCCGTTAGACTGGCTCAAGGCGGGAAGGCGGAGCTCCTCGACCGCGCGCTTGCGACCTCCGCACCGACCGGCACCGTTTTTGATCAGGGTGGGCGCTATGGCCACATCCTCGACCCACGGACGGGCGAACCCGCGCCTGCCCGCTGGATGGGGATCAGCGTCACCGCGCCCTCTGCCGCCCTTGCCGATGCATTGTCGACGGCAGCGTGTCTGATGGCGGACCAGGCAGGAATCGACGCAATGGCCGCGAGGTTCGACCAGGCCGCCTGCGTCGCAGCCGTTCCGGCCTGATCCGTTCGGCGAAAGGTTTCGTGGTTCGTTGCGGCCGCGAAGCACCTAGTGCGTCATCCGTGCTTGTCCGCATCAGTCAACCAATGTTGACCAATCGATGTCGAAGCGCGCGAGGTACTTGCGAAGACGGTCTGCGTCGTTCGTGCTCTTGCGCTGTATGCGCGAGACGGAGAACAGTCGGCGACCGGCATCGCTGAGGCTGGAGGATCTCTGGCAGGTGCGGATGACCTCTGCGAGTTGTACCCGGTCGAACGGGTCTATATCGGCGGACCGCGTCCCGAGG
>JAUIDM010000098.1 GCA_030428915.1 Alphaproteobacteria bacterium
CGTTCATGACCAAGAAGGCGGGTCACGATTTCCTTCTGAAGCTCGAGAACATGCAGCCCGTCGGTGCCTTCAAGCTGCGCGGCGCGGTGAATGCGGTCATGACGCTGCCCGACACCGTTTCAGGTGTCACCTGCTGCTCCACCGGCAATCACGGGCGCGGCGTCGCCTATGCCGCGCGCGAACGTGGCATGAAGGCGGTGATCTGCATGTCGAAACTCGTGCCGCAGGCGAAGGTTGACGGCATCCGCGCACTCGGGGCCGACGTTCGCATCGTGGGCACGACGCAGGACGAGGCGATGTATGAAAGCCAGCGGCTTTGCGATGCCGAGGGCCTGGTGGAGATCTCGCCGTTCGACGACCCGAAGGTGATCGCAGGGCAGGGGACCATCGGCTTCGAGATGCTGGAGGCGCGGCCGGACCTTGCGATGCTGCTCGTGCCGCTTTCGGGTGGCGGCCTCGCGGCCGGTGTTTCCGTCGCGGCGAAGGCGATCAACCCTAAGATCAGGGTCGTCGGGATCACGATGGACCGGGGCGCAGCGATGTACGAGTCGATCCGCGCCGGCCATCCCGTGGAAGTGCCGGAATTCGCCTCGCTCGCCGACAGTCTCGGCGGCGGGATCGGGCTGGAAAACCGGCTCTCCTTCCCGCTCTGCCGCGACAATCTAGATGACGTCGTGCTGGTCAGCGAGGAGGAGATCCGCCACGCGATGCAGGTACTTTATTTCGAGGACCGGATCGTGGCCGAAGGCGCCTCGGCCGTAGGGCTTGCGGCGGTGTTGTCGGGAAAAGTCAAACCGAACGGGCCGGTTGGCACCATCGTCACGGGCCGCAACCTCGACATGGGGCTGTTCAACCGGATCATGGCGGGCGAGGACGTGCAGATCGGCGATCTGACCGTGAAGGGCAAACCCTATGGCGCATGACATCCAGATCGTGACCGAGGCCGAACTGCGCAAGGTCGTGCATCTCGACCTGACCACGGTCGACGTGATCGAACAGGCCTTTGCCGCCCTTGCGAAGGGCGGCGTGGTGATGCCGCCCATCCTGTCGATGGACCTGCACGAGGCGAACGGCGAGGTCGACGTCAAGACCGCCTACATCCCGGGCTTCGACGGCTTCGCGATCAAGGTCAGCCCCGGCTTCTTCGACAATCCAAAACTTGGCCTGCCGAGCCTCAACGGATTGATGATCCTCTTCTCCGCCAAAACCGGCCTCGTGGAATCGCTCTTCCTCGACAACGGCTACCTGACCGACATCCGCACCGCCGCCGCCGGGGCCGTCGCCGCGCGCCACCTTGCGCCGGAACGGGTCGAGACGGCGGGGGTGATCGGCACCGGGGTTCAGGCGCGGTTGCAGATGGAGGCCGCGCATCTCGTGCGGCCGTTCGGGCGTGTGCTGGTCCATGGCCGCGACATGGAGAAGGCCCGCGCCTGCGCCGCCGATCTGGCAAAATCGCTCGGGATCGCGGCCGAGGCGGTCGCAGACCCCGCCGCGCTTGTTGCCGAAAGCCAGCTTGTCGTCACCACCACGCCATCGCGCGAGCCGCTCATCAAGGCCGACTGGCTGCATCCTGGCGTCCACATTACCGCGATGGGTTCCGACCAGTCCGGCAAGAACGAGATCGAGCCCGCCGCGCTCATGGCCGCAGACGCCTATGTCTGCGACCGCGTCAGCCAGTGCGAGGTCTCGGGCGAGCTGGAGGCGGCACTCGCCGCCGGCGTCTGGACCAAGGGCACGCCCGCCGAACTCGGCGAGGTCATCATCGGCACGAAATCCGGCCGGACATCTCCGAACGACGTCACCATCTGCGACCTGACCGGGACCGGCGTTCAGGACACCGCCATCGCCACCCATGTCCGCGCCCGGTTCGGCAAGGCGGGCACGATCATACGAGCATGACAGATGTTCAAGAACCCCTTCTCCGATGAGGAACTCGCCCGCAGGCTGAAGGCCGTCCGTGCGGAAATGGTCGGGCGCAACCTCGACCTCTCGGTCTTTTCCGCGCCCGAAAGCGTCTTCTACCTGACGGGCCTCGACCACTGGGGCTATTTCGCGCCGCATCACCTGATCGTGCCGACTGATGGCGAACTGGTGCTCGTCACGCGCCAGATGGAGCGGGTGACGATCGAGAATCAGGTCCGCAACGCCCGCTTCTCGGGCCATACCGACAGCGTGTCGCCCGCAAGCCACCTGGCCTCGGAACTCGGCAACCGTTCGGGCAAGCGCATCGGCTTCGAAACCCAGTCGGCGGGGCTGAGCTACGCTGCCGGACGCGAGATCGCCGATATGATCGGCGCTGCGGAATGGGTCGATGTCTCGGACCTGACCGACATGCTGCGGCTGGTGAAGTCGCCCGAGGAACAGGCAATCATGCGCGCGGCGGCCAGGGCTTCGGACGCTGGAACGCTGGCGGCCATCGCGGCGATCCATGACGGCGCGCGCGAGGCTGACGTGGCCGCCGAATGCACCGCCGCGATGATCCGCGCAGGGAGCAACCCGCCCGGCTTCGGCCCCTTCATCCGCCCCGACCACCGCATCGCCGAGGAGCACACGACCTGGGGCGACGGCATTTATCGCAACGGCGAGCGGGTGATGCTGGAGATCGCCGGCTGCGTCTCTCGCTATCATGCGCCGATGGGGCGGCTCATCCATCTGGGCCACATCCGCGATGAAGACGCGGAGATGGCCGAGATTTCCAAGCGGGCCTTCGAGGCCAGCCTGAAAGGTCTGCGGCCGGGCCGGAAGGCCCGCGATGTCTACGCCGACTGGCAGGAGGTGGTCGACGGCGCGGGCATGCCGCACTATCGCCGCCACCATTGCGGTTATCTCGTCGGCATCGGCTTTCCGCCCTCCTGGACGGGCGGCAACAAGGTCACGGGCCTGCGTAACGACAGCGACCTCGAGATCCGGGAAGGTATGAGCTTTCATCTGCTCTCGTGGTTCACCGAGACCGGACGCGGCGATTTCTTAGTCTCCAACTGCGCCCTTCTCGGCCCGGATGGGCCAGAGCTGCTCACCACCGCGCCGATGGGGCCGACGGTGATCCGATGAAGCTCGACGACCGCGACATCGCGATCCTGCGCGTCCTCTCGACCGAGGGGAGGATCACCAAGGCCGCGCTCGCCGAACGGATCGGGCTTTCGCCGACCCCTTGCTGGGACCGGCTGAAGAAACTCGAGAAGGCCGGGCTGATCGAAGGCTACCGGGCGGAGATCAGCCTGAGAAAGCTTGGGCCCCACGTCACGGTCTTCGTGGCGGCGGAACTCGCCGATCATACGGCGGCAAGCTTTCGCGCCTTCGAGGCAGCGGTCGGGCGCTATGACGAAGTCGTCGCTTGCTGGGCCCTGGGGGGCGGGTTCGACTATCTCATGCAGATCGTGACGCGCGACATCGACGCCTATCAGCGGCTGATCGACGCGATGCTCGACGCGCGGATCGGGCTCTCGCGCTATTTCACCTACATCGTGACAAAGCCAGTGAAGGGGCGGGGAGCGCCGCCGTTCGAGGTGTTGCTCGATTCCGATTGATCCGGTCTGCCCGCCGGGCGTCCGGCAGAAGATTCTTCTGTGAAGGCCCGGAACTTCGGTCTCTTCCCCCGCGCCACATGGCGATCCTGCAGGCGACAATCCTGAGGAGGATCTCATGCTCGACACGGCGATCCCGGCGCGGCCGGACCTATCCGAGAAGCGGCTCTTTCGCGCCTTTTCCTATATCGGCGGCAAGTGGTGCGCCGCCGCTTCGGGTGAGACGATCAACGTGACCGATCCGGCGACGGGCGACCTCGTGGGTGAGGTGGCGAGCCTGTCGGCTGGGGAATCGCGCGGCGCGGTCGATGCGGCGCAGGCGGCGTTCGGCGCCTGGGCGGGGCTCTTGCCGCAGGAACGCTCCGTCATCCTCAGGCGCTGGTTCGACCTGATGCTCGCGCACAGGGAAGACCTCGCCCGGATCATGGTGGCGGAGCAGGGCAAGCCCCTGTCCGAGGCGCGCGGCGAGATCGACTATGGCGCGGCCTTCGTCGAGTTCTACGCCGAGGAGTCGAAGCGCCCGAATATCGAGGGCGTCACCAGCCACCTGCCGGATGCGGAGGTCGAGCTGTGGCGCGAGCCGGTCGGTGTCGCGGCGCTCATCACACCGTGGAACTTTCCCTGCGCAATGCTGACGCGCAAGGCGGGCGCTGCACTGGCGGCGGGTTGCACAGTGGTCTGCCACCCCTCGGCCGAGACGCCTTTCTCGGCCCTGGCGCTGGCCGAGCTGGCAGAGCGCGCCGGGATTCCGGCGGGCGTCTTCAACGTCGTGACGGGGCACGCCCCGGTGATCGTGGAGCCCTGGACGAAGGATGCTCGGGTGCGGGCGCTTTCGTTCACCGGCTCGACCGAGATCGGGCGACTGCTCTACCGGCAGTCGGCCGACACCGTGAAGAGGCTTGTGATGGAGCTTGGGGGCCACGCGCCGGTGATCGTCTTCAAGGGCGCGGACATGGACAATGCCGTGGCCGAGACGATGAAGGCGAAATGGGCGACCTCCGGTCAGGACTGCCTTGGCGCGAACCGGATCTATGTGGAACGGCCGGTGTACGAGGAGTTCTGCGCGCGCTTTGTCGAAGCGACACAGAAGCTGACCATCGGGCCGGGAATGGAGGATTGCGACCTCGGGCCGCTGATGAACGAGAAGGCCGTGGCCAAACAGGAGGAGCATGTGGCTGACGCGCTGGCCAAGGGCGCGCAACTCGCCTGCGGCGGCAAGCGCCATGCGCTCGGCCCGCTGTTTTACGAGGCGACGGTGCTGGTCGACGTGCCGGAGGATGCAAAGATCCTGCACGAGGAAACCTTTGGCCCCGTCGCTGCAATCCTGCCCTTCGACACCGAAGAGGAGGTGATCGAAAAGGCCAACGCCAGCGAATACGGGCTTGTCGCCTATATCCACACCCAGGACCCCCGCCGGATCTATCGATTGTCCCGTGCGCTTCAGTTCGGCATGGTTGCGGTCAACCGCACCAAGGTTACTGGTGCGCCGATCCCCTTCGGAGGAATGAAACAGTCCGGTTTGGGCCGTGAAGGATCGCGTCTGGGCATGGAGGAATTCACCGAAATCAAGTACGTCTGCCGCGACTGGGCATGAGAGGAAGGAAAGACAAATGCTGAAGAACGATCAACTCGACACCTGGGACCGCGAAAACTTCTTCCACCCCTCGACGCATCTGGCCCAGCACGCGCGCGGCGAAAGCCCGAACCGGGTGATCAAGACCGCCTCGGGCGTTCACATCGAGGACCGCGACGGCAACAAGCTGCTCGACGCCTTTGCGGGCCTTTACTGCGTGAACGTCGGATATAGCCGCCAGGAGATTGCGGAGGCAATCGCGGCGCAGGCCAAGGAACTGGCCTATTACCACGCCTATGTCGGGCATGGGACGGAAGCGTCGATCACGCTGGCCAAGATGATCCTCGACCGCGCGCCCTCTAACATGTCGAAGGTCTATTTCGGCTTGGGCGGTTCGGATGCGAACGAGACCAACGTCAAACTCGTCTGGTACATGAACAACATCCTCGGCCGGCCCGAGAAGAAAAAGATCATCTCGCGTTGGCGCGGTTATCACGGCTCGGGCCTTGTGACCGGCTCGCTGACGGGGTTGGAACTGTTCCACAAGAAGTTCGACCTGCCGCTGGCGCAGGTGATCCACACCGAGGCGCCCTACTACTACCGCCGCAAGGATCTCGCCCAGTCCGAGGCCGATTTTGTCGCCCATTGCGTGGCCGAGCTTGAGGCGCTGATCGACCGCGAAGGCGCCGATACGATCGCGGCCTTCATCGGAGAGCCGGTGCTGGGCACCGGCGGCATCGTGCCCCCGCCCGCAGGCTACTGGGAGGCGATTCAGAAGGTGCTGAAGAAGCACGATATCCTGTTGATCGTGGATGAGGTCGTCACCGGCTTCGGCCGCCTTGGCACCATGTTCGGGTCCGATCACTACGGGATCGAGGCAGACATCATCACCATTGCCAAGGGTCTGACCTCGGCCTATGCGCCTTTGTCGGGTTCCATCGTCTCGGAAAAGGTCTGGAAGGTCTTGGAGCAGGGGACGGACGAAAACGGCGCCATCGGTCACGGCTGGACCTATTCGGCGCATCCGATCGGCGCGGCGGCGGGGGTGGCGAACCTGAAGCTCATCGACGATCTGAACCTCGTCCAGAATGCCGGTGAGGTCGGGGCTTATCTCAAGAAGACGATGCGCGAAGCCCTGGCCGATCATCCGCATGTCGGCGATGTGCGGGGCGAGGGAATGCTTTGCGCGGTGGAATTTGTCGAGGACAAGGCCAGTCGTACCTTCTTCGACCCGACAAAGAAGATCGGGCCGCAGGTTTCGTCCACGCTTCTGGCGCAGGACAAGGTCATTGCGCGGGCGATGCCGCAGGGCGACATCCTGGGCTTCGCACCGCCCTTCTGTCTGACCAGGGCCGAAGCGGATCAGGTTGTCGCCGCGACGGCAAGGGCGGTCAAAACGGTTCTGGGCTGACGACGTGCCAGTTCATTCCGGGCGGGTGGCGACCTGACGAGTTCTGCTTGCCCGGTTTTGTGCTTTTCGTTCCGGCAAGCAGCGCTCGGCCGCTGTTTGCCGGCGAAACTGCCGGGCATGCGGACTTTCCAATCATCTGCGAATATCCATGCGAACCTGGCGCATCGCTGCATATCGCTGCATGGTGTCTGACCAGACTCTGCTCTCATAGCGAGAAAAAGACGGCGACTGTGAAGGTGGCACCGGTGAGTAAGACCTTCCGGCAGCGGTCGTAGCGTCCTGATACGAACCACCAGTTGCCTAACCGGCCAACATGATCTCGACCCTGTTGAGGCGTTTGCTACGGCGGTTCTCGTATTTGAATGTACTTTTCAAACCTTCTCGGCCGAGGCTGTGTGAAAACGCCGCGCTGGGATCTGTGGCGTCGTGCTCAGTTTCGCGAAACTGCATTGATGGGACGGAATGCCACGAAAGCGCGACGACAGGCCCCGCTGCGGACTGATCTCGACGATTGTCGACTGCGTTCACACAGCCCGGCCCAAACCGGAATTTGGTTCTGACTTCCTTGTGCCGCGTCGAGTCACGCGATAGCTGTCTTTCGTTCGCCGCGCAGAATCTTCTATTTGTTCTGCTGCGAGGGTGGGAAGAATTTACCCTTGCCAACAAGCGAACCGAGGTTCTCCCAAATGGTAAAGCGGCCAGAGTAATCAAGGGCCGTTTCAACGGAATCAGACATGCCTGCGAAAGCATGAGCTGAGCTGCCGATCATCGTGGATTGTCTTCCGTCTCTTACAGCCAAGTCGATTCCACGCCAGAATTTCTTCTGAAACAGAAATCTCCAAGATTGTGCATGAGTGGATATTTGGCCGTAACACTTAGCATAAAAATGTCGGAAAGGGGGATTGGTGATGGTCGATCGAAAGGTTGGTTACGCGCTGCTTCGGCAATGTGGATGGCTGGCCGCCACACCGCAGGAGTTTCAGGACGCGGTCCTACAACGATCCAACTTTTACACGATTGGGAAGGGCAAGTGGATCTACCGCCCGGATGATGAAGGTGACGGTCTGTGGGGCGTTGTCGACGGCGGCCTCCACGTCATTCTGACCCAGGGTATCATTGCTCCACGCGCGGGCGTCTTCGCGTCAACCGGGTTCTGGACGGGCGAAGGAAGTTTGCTCGCTAGGGAACCGCGTTCGATTGGACTGCGGACAACCCGGAAGTCACAGATGGTGCATTTGCCAGGCCGGGCCTTTCTTAGCATCGCAGCCGAGCAGCCGGAAGCCTGGCGTTGGTTGGGCTTGCTCACCTTCTTTCACATGGTCGGTGCGCTCGGCCTTCGGGAAGACCTCTGTCTGCGTGATCCGGGTGCGCGTGTGGTCGCTTCATTGTGCCGGATGATGAACCCGCAATGGGGCGGCCCATCCATTGCCGGAGCACTCCGAAACACCGAGGTAACCATAGACATCAGCCAGACCGAGCTTGCCGATCTGTGCAACGTGTCGCGATCCCTTCTGGCCCACCTGCTTGCCGAAATGAAGCGTGAGGGGCTGATCGAACCCGGCTACGGCTCGATCACGGTCCTGAACCCCGAGGCATTGGAGAAACGACTAAGCGTCTTGAGCTAGTTGGCGCAGAGCCCGGAAGCAAAAGGCGCCGAAGCGCCAGTTTGTTTTGACTAAGAGAGAAGGAGAAACCTCAACATGGACCAGCTATCAGACCACTCGACCACATCGGGCGAGTCCCGCGACAAAACAGGCATAAGCCGGCGTGGCTTTGTCGCCGGAGGTACTGCCATTACCGCCGCTGCGGCGATCGGCATTGCTCAGCGCGCAGCTGCGGCGGGAGAGACGCCTCCGAATATCGTCTACATCATCTCCGACGACCAGGGCTATGCGGACGTCGGGTACAATGGTTCGGACATCCTCACTCCGAATATCGACAAGCTCGCCGCCGAAGGCGCGCGGTTGCAGCAGTTCTACGCCCAGCCGATGTGTACACCGACGCGGGCAGCGCTAATGACGGGACGCTACCCGCTTCGCTATGGCTTCCAGTTGGGCGTGATCCCGTCAGGTGGTTCCTACGGCCTACCAGCTGACGAGTACCTTCTACCCGAGGCCCTGAAAGATGCCGGTTACCGTACGGCAATGGTCGGCAAATGGCACCTCGGGCACGCGGACGTGAACTTCTGGCCACGCCAGCGCGGGTTCGATTCCTTTTACGGCGCATTGGTGGGCGAGATCGACCACTTCGAACACGGGGCCCATGGCGTGCTCGACTGGTACCGCGACAATGAGCTGCTAGAGGAAGAAGGCTTCGACAACACGCTGTTCGGGCAGGAAGCCGCGCGCGTCATCGAAGGCCATGACACCGAAACGCCGCTGTTCCTGTACCTTGCCTTCACCGCGCCGCACTCGCCCTTCCAGGCGCCGGAGGAATACGCGGCGAAATACGCCCACATCGAGGACGAGCAACGCCGCTATTACGCGGCGATGATCACCGTGATGGACGACGAGATCGGCCGTGTCGTGGCTGCGCTTGAGGCCAAGGGGATGCGGGAAAACACGCTGATCGTCTTCCAGAGCGACAACGGCGGCGTGCGCTCGGCCATGTTCGCGGGCGAGTCGAAGGTGGGCAACAATCTCCCCGCCGACAACAGCCCCTATCGCGACGGTAAAGGCACGACCTACGAGGGCGGTACCCGCGTCTGCGCGCTGATGAACTGGCCGGGCAAGGTGCAGGCTGGCGAAGTCACGGGCATGATGCATGTCGTCGACATGCTTCCGACTCTCGCCAAGCTGGCGGGCGCATCGCTGGACAAGAGCAAGCCGCTAGACGGGATGGATGTCTGGTCGGCTGTCAGTACGGGTGAGGATTCGCCACGCACCAGCATGGTCTACAACGTCGATCCGACGAACGGAACGATCCGCGACGGCGACATGAAACTGCGCTGGACCGCTTCCCTTCCCGGCATGATCGAGCTTTATGATCTTGCCTCTGATCCGGGCGAGACGACGAACATCGCCGACCAGAAGCCCGAGATTGTCGCAACTATGCAGGCGGATGTGATCAAGATCGCGACGGAAATGGCGCCACCTCTTCTGATGATGGAGGCGATCAAGCTGACCTTCGGAGCTCCGCCGATCTCGGCCGATCCGTCGTCGATGTTCAACCAGCTCGGCGAATAGGCCGCCCTCAGCAAGAGACGATCCCATGCCACATCAAACCTCAGCACCGGAAACCTTCCATCGTCAGATGAAAATGGTGAATCTGCCGGGCGGGTTGTTCCGCATGGGATCGGATCACCACTATCCCGAAGAAGCGCCTGCACACATGGTTCACGTCGATCCTTTCGCGATCGACGAGACGCCGGTCACGAACGATCAGTTCGCCCGGTTCGTTGCAGAGACTGGCTATGTGACGCAGGCCGAGATTGCACCGCGCCCGGAGGATTATCCGGGCGCGCTGCCCGAATACCTGAAACCCGGCTCGGCGGTGTTCGTACCGCCGGATGCACCCGTTCCACTGGGCGCGCCCCTGCCGTGGTGGCGTTATGTCGTGGGAGCCTGCTGGCGGCAGCCGTACGGACCGGCCTCCTCGATCGAGGGGCTCGGCGACCATCCGGTCGTGCAAGTCACCCATGCCGACGCTGCCGCCTATGCTGCGTGGGCTGGAAAGGCTTTGCCGACCGAGGCGGAGTGGGAATTTGCCGCGCGGGGCGGGCTTGAAGGGGCCGATTACGCTTGGGGAGATAATCTGACGCTGGGTGGCCGTCACATGGCAAACACGTGGCAGGGCCAATTTCCGACGGAGAATCTGGAGGAAGACGGCTATGCACGCACATCGCCGGTTCGCGCATTCCCTCCCAATGGGTACGGGCTGTTCGACATGATCGGAAATGTCTGGGAATGGACCGAGGACTGGTATGTCTCACGGCATGCCTCCGACGCGAATAAGCCGTGTTGTGCCCCCCGGAATCCGCGCTCTGTCGACCGGGCTGGCAGCATAGACCCGGCAGACCCGGCGCAAATTCCACGCAAGGTCCTGAAAGGCGGCTCACATCTTTGCGCGCCGAGCTACTGCCAAAGATACCGTCCTGCTGCACGCCAGCCGGAAGCAATCGACACTGCGACAACACATATCGGGTTTCGCTGCGTTCTGCGCGGATAGGATGGCGACGCTTAGAACGATTGACCTATGTAGACGTATGTCGAGGACTCGCCATCACCGTTGATGGTCTGGTCGATGCTGAAATCCAGCGGATAGTCCTTGGAAAGGCGAAAGCGGATGCCGGCGCCGCCAGCATAAACCGGTGAACCGAGATCGGACAAATCAGAGCCAACCGCCGAGGCGCCGGCGAATGCAACCACGCCCAAACGTTTGCTCAGACGCAGGCGGAACTCGGCCTGGGCAGAAAGAAGCGCATTGTCGATGTATTGCCCCGCAGCATAGCCGCGCAGCTTGTCGCTGGCGCCGATGCTGCACATGTTGAAGAACGGCGCCGCGCGCGATGCCTTGCATGCAGTTGCGGCGACGGCCAGAACGCCACGTTCGCCGACCGGCACATACCCTTTGGCCACAGCTATTCCACGTGTGAAGCGGTTATCGAAATTGCCAAGACCGAACCCGCGCTGGATGTTGAGTGAGCCGTAGAAGCCCTGGCTCGGATAAATCGTATCATCGCGGGTATCGAATTCGATCGTCGGCCCAACCACGATCTGGCGCACGCCGATGCCTAACCCCGGAAGATTGGGCAAAGGAAAGGTACCACTTCCGTTGGCGCGGATCGTCGTGTCGAGATACTGCGCGTCCACGCCCAGCGTGAAAGTGTCGGATATTCCGTAGCCAATCCCGAGACGCGAGAAGGTTCCTTCCTGAGACAGCGGCACAGGGGGGAAACGAAGCTTGCCAATACCATAAATCGAGTAGTTGGCGCGCGCCTTGCCGAACATCGACAGAACCGACCAGCGGCCTTCTCCAAAGTTCAGGTTCGCCGCGACACCGGTCCCCATGCTGCCATTGCTCGTGCGAAGCGCGGCGCCACCGATGAACGAGGTGTCTGATCCATCATCGAACTGGAACAGGTAACCTCCCGTGACGATCAGGCCATCACCCAGAGCCGGGTTCTTCAATGGGATCGGCGCAACGATGATCGAGCCGTTTCCAAAGCCAATCTTTGCCTCCTCCGCCTGTTCGACGGTGTCCGCCATGAGTGTCGTAACCTCATCCTCGGCGACAGCGGTTGCTGCTGCACTGGCGAAGATGAGTGAAGCGAGCGCCAGCGTTCGCGCGAATCGAAGATAGGTCGACGAAAAATCCGTTGTTAAGATCCGTTTCATCCAGTGTTTCCCGCTGCACCGGTGTGAACCGACGGTGTGCTGATCTGTTTCTTTTCTGCTTTGCGGCCTCGCCGCCGCCGACACACGCCTCCTGCCGCGCGAACGCTAGTCCAGTCGAACTGACAACACTTGCAACACTGCAGTTCAGTAAAAGGCTTGGCGCGCCGCCAAACAGTCAGCGCGCCGCGCACCATCACCAGCCCCTTGAC
>JAUIDM010000496.1 GCA_030428915.1 Alphaproteobacteria bacterium
TGGCGAAGGGTTCTGGTCATTGGCGGTTACGGTGCCTAGCTTCGCCGTCAAAGGAGAACCCCATGACCAATCCGTTGCTTGAGCCCTGGACCGGTGATTTCGCTCTTCCGCCTTTCGCCGCGATCCGTGATTCGGACTTCGCGCCGGCATTCGATGCGGCCCTCGCCGAGGCGCGGGCGAACATCGCGGCGATTGCAGCCAATTCCGAAACGCCGGGCTTTGCCAACACGATCGAGGCTCTGGAACTGGCTGAAGAGGCGCTGAACCGGGTGGCAGGCGTCTTCTACAACCTCGCCGGCGCGGATTCGACGCCCGAGCGGGAGGCGCTGCAACGCGATCTGGCCCCGAAGATGGCGGCGTTTTCGTCCGAAGTGACGATGAATGCAGCGCTGTTTGCACGGATCGAGGCCTTGTGGCAGGGGCGCGACGCGCTCGGCCTTTCGGCGGAACAGGCTCGGGTGCTGGAGCTTTACCGCCGCATGTTCGTGCGGGCCGGCGCCGCACTAGATGGTCGTGCACGCGACCGGATGGCGCAGATCAAGGAGCGGCTGGCAGTCCTTTCGACCGCCTTCACCCAGAACCTTCTGGCCGACGAACGCGACTGGTGGATGCCGCTGACAGAAGACGATCTGGACGGCTTGCCAGACTTCGTCGTGGCTGCTGCCCGTTCCGCCGCCGAGGAACGCGGGCGGGCGGGGCATGTGCTGACGCTCAGCCGCTCTCTCGTGGTGCCGTTCCTCCAGTTCTCACCCCGCCGTGACCTGCGCGAAAAGGCCTATGAGGCATGGCTGGCGCGTGGCGCGAATGGCGGCGAAACTGACAACCGGGCGCTGGCGGCCGAGATTCTGAAACTGCGGGAGGAGCGGGCGCACCTCCTGGGCTATGACAGTTTCGCGGCTTACAAGCTGGAGCCCGAAATGGCCAAGACCCCGGGCGCGGTGCGCGAGCTTCTGATGCGGGTCTGGGAACCTGCGCGGGCAAAGGCCATGGCCGATGCGGAGGTGCTGACGGCCATGATGCATGAAGACGGGATCAACGGGGACCTCGAGCCGTGGGACTGGCGCTATTATGCCGAGAAGCGTCGGCTGGCCGAGCACGATCTCGATGAGAATGAGTTGAAGCCCTATTTCGGGCTGGAGGCGATGACCAAGGCCGCCTTCGACTGCGCCACCCGGCTCTTCGGGCTGGAGTTCCGGCCGCTCGACGTATCACTTTACCATCCCGATGCGCAGGCATGGGAGGTGACGCGGGACGGCCGCCATATCGCCGTTTTCATCGGCGACTATTTCGCGCGATCCTCGAAACGCTCCGGCGCATGGTGCTCGGCCTTGCGCGAGCAAAGGAAGCTCGGCGGCGATCAGCGGCCCATTGTCGTCAATGTCTGCAATTTCGCGAAACCCGCGAAGGGTGAACCGGCGCTCCTGTCATGGGACGATGCGCGCACGCTCTTCCACGAATTTGGCCATGCCTTGCATCAGATGCTGTCGGATGTGACCTATGGCTTCATTTCCGGCACGTCGGTTGCGCGCGATTTCGTGGAACTGCCGAGCCAGCTTTACGAACACTGGCTGGAAGTGCCCGAGGTGCTCGACCGCCATGCCCGGCATGTGAAAACCGACGCGCCGATGCCCGCGGCGCTCCGCGACCGGCTTCTCGCGGCATCGACCTACGATCAGGGCTTTGCCACGGTCGAATATGTCGCCTCGGCACTTGTCGATCTGGCGTTCCACGACGGGCCGGCGCCTGCCGATCCTATGGCCGTACAGGCGGATGTGCTGGACGATATCGGCATGCCCCACGCAATCCGCATGCGCCACGCCACGCCGCATTTCGCGCATGTCTTTTCGGGCGATGGCTATTCGTCGGGCTACTACAGCTATATGTGGTCCGAGGTGATGGATGCCGACGCGTTCGAGGCCTTCCGCGAAATGGGCGATGCCTTCGATGCGGCGACCGCCAAGCGGCTGGAACGTCACATCCTGTCGGCGGGCGGGTCGGCGGAGGCCGACCGGCTCTATACCGCGTTCCGGGGCCGGATGCCGGGTGTGGAGCCGCTCCTGAAGGGGCGTGGCCTTCTGGAACCCACGGCATGAGTGTGGATTTCCTGATCGTCGGCGGCGGGATCGCCGGGGTCTCGGCCGCGGCCCGGCTGTCGCATCTGGGGCAGGTCGTGCTGCTGGAGGCCGAGGATCACCTTGCCTATCACACCTCCGGTCGATCCGCCGCGCTCTACGAGCCGAATTACGGTCTTGCGCCGGTCGTTGCGTTGTCGAAGGCCAGCGGGGACCATTTGCGCGATACCGGGGTTCTGAGCGCGCGCGGCATGCTGATGGTGGCGTCGCG
>JAUIDM010000497.1 GCA_030428915.1 Alphaproteobacteria bacterium
TAAGACGAGCCGTAGCACGTCGGGAAAGAGCGCTGCCGAGAGGTTATGGCCACGCGCGCAGCCCCCAAATAGCGCAGCGTGTGGCCATAACCGGTCTCAGGTCTCAACAGTGGTTTTGCAGAACCACACCGCTTAGGAGACCGGCTATGACCGCCACCGATACTACCGCTTCGACCTTGCTGGTCGCCATCGACATTTCCAAGCATCGCCATGAGGTGCTGATCGGCGTCCCAGGCAAAAAGCGCCGTCGCCGAATGACGATCCTGAACACGCTTGACGACTTCCAGCGTCTGTCCGCAAGCCTTGCCCGCTATGGCATGCCGGTGCGGATAGGGTTCGAAGCGACCGGCAACTACCACCGAACGTTGGCGCACCATCTCGGGCGAACCGGGTTCGAGCTGAAGTTGGTCTCCTCGGTCGGCCTGGCCCGCACGCGGGAGGCCCTGCACAACAGCTGGGACAAGAATGACCCGAAAGACGCTCAGGTCATTTTGCACATGCTCGAGATCGGCGCCGTGCAATTCTTTCATGATCCGATGGTGGTCGGGACCGTCGACATCCAGGAGCTGTCAAAAACGCACGAGATCGTCTCTCGGTCCAAGACCGAGCTGTGGCACCGCATTCTCACCCACTACCTGCCGCTGTATTTTCCCGAGGCTGAAAGATTCCACCGAAGCTCGCGGACGGATTGGTTCCTGGCATTCCTGGAGAAGTACCCATCGCCACACATGATCTCGGCCCTGAGCCGCGAAGCCTTCATCGCCGATGCCTGGGATGTCGTTGGCCGCAAAGTGTCCAAAGAGCAATTGCTTTCAGATATTTACGCCACCGCAGTCAACTCTGTCGGATTACCAGTTCATGCGGATTCTGACGCAGTGCGCATGTTCCGCCTTGTTCTTGCAGAGGGGCGCAGCCTGGTCCGGCAGCGCGATATTATCGAGGCACGGGCCGTCGAGCTGTTGTCGGACCTGCCAGACTATCAGCTGCTGACCACCATTCCCGGCATCGGCCCAATCAACGCCATGACAATCCTCGCGGAGGCCGGCGACCTTCGCCGTTTCCGCCATCACCGCCAGTTCCTGAAGTTCTGTGGCATGGACCTCGCCACCGTCCAGTCCGGCATGTTCCGCGGTCAGAGCCGGATCTCGAAGTACGGCAATGCCCGGCTGCGGCGCACGCTCTGGATGGCCGGTCAAACCGCGGTACTGAAGCGGACCAACAGCTTCCGGGACAAATTCGAACGCTACATTTCGAAAGACCGACACAACGCCCATCTGCGCCGCAAGGCTTACACTGCGATCGCGGCCAAGATGGCACGCACCGTACACGCCGTGGTCAATCACGGCGAACCCTATCGCCCCTTCTTCGAGGGGGTGAGCCCAGGCGGAAGGACCTCTCTCTGACGAGCCGTGGAGGCAGCTTGCTGACCTCGTAGATAATGTTCGGGCCTTCTGCTTGGGATTTGGGATCTCGTATTGAGGACGGTGAGGGCCGCCAAAGCGCGTACCCTGTGTTTGCTATGGAAGAGATCATTTCTTGACGGCAGAGCCCGTCTGGGCAACTTTAACAGGGCATCCGGAGCACCAGATGCCCCATGACCTGCTGACCTAAGCGGCCAGATTTTCCCGACATAGGACGTTGTCACTGACGATGCAACCCGGCTTTCCATAGATCCGGATCAGTGCGCTGAGCTCTCGGGCAACCCGCGCACCAGACAGACTGGTGTCTGCCACGAGGCACAGGCATTCCCGCGTGCAGTCGTCGATCACCGCCAGGATCCGAAACTTCCGCGACGCGCCGAAGCTGTCGGACACGAAGTCCAACGACCAGCGTGCGTTGGGCCGCGCGGCAACCGGCATCGGCACCCTCGTGCCGCGCGCCCGTTTCCGGCCTCGCCGTCGCTTCACCGAAAGCCCTTCCTCGCGATAGATGCGATACAGCTTCTTGTGGTTCATGATCATGCCCTTGCGTTCCAGCAGGACGCCGATCCGGCGGTAGCCGAACCGACGCCGCTTGGCGGCGATCTCCTGCATCTCTTGGCGGATCTCGGTGCAATCCCGCGGGCGTTCACGCCGGACTGTTTTCGGATCGACACCGACAAGCCTGCACGCCCGGCGTTGCGAGATGTCGTGATCCCGCATCACCCGGAGCGCCGAGTCTCGCCGCTTCGTCAATGTCGTCAGCTCTTTCCCAGCAGGTCTTTCAAGACGACATTGTCCAGCATGGTATCGGCCAAAAGGCGTTTGAGCTTGGCATTCTCGTCCTCCAGCGCCTTTAGCTTCGCGGCCTCGGACACGTCCATGCCGCCATACTTGGCCTTCAGTTTGTAGAACGT
>JAUIDM010000099.1 GCA_030428915.1 Alphaproteobacteria bacterium
TGGCGGCGCTGGTGCTAACAAAGGTCACCTATTTCGTTGCGTTCGCGCCCGGCCTGCTGATCGTCCTCTTGGCGCGGCGGCAGTACTCGACCATCCTTGCCGCGATCGTCGCCGGTCTGGCGGTAGCTGCGGTTGTAACGTTCCTGGCAGGCCCCGATTTCTGGCTGGCCTATCTGAGGGACCTGCTGACCGTTGCGCTGGGCGAGAACCGTCAGGCGCCGGGGGACGACTTCACGTCAATCATCGCGGCGCCGCAATATATGGGCGGTACGCTGGTTCTGGTGGCGACGGTGATCTTTCTGCGTCAGGCCGGTCGCATGGAAGAGGGGCTTGCACTCCTCGTCCTCATGCCCGGGTTTTTCTATGTCACCTATCAGAACTTCGGAAATGATCCGCAATGGCTCTATCTCTTGGCACTTCTGGCCTTCGTGTTGCGCCCCGAGGGAACCGCCACCAACGGATTAGGCTGGAACCTGCGCACGGCTCTGTCCTATGCTGGCGCCCTTGCTCTCGCCTTTGGTGCTTCATCGGCAATCAACCTCGCCTTCAGCCCCTGGCGCCATCTTGCCGCGGATGACGAGGACCGGGTCGCGTTGCTGCCGCGTCTCGAAAAGCACAGCGATGTCCTGACGTTGAAAACACGGCTATTTACCGTCGATCGCCGCGACCCCTATGATACACCCGGCGATCCGTTCGCGACCTTTCGTGAAGATGCCAAGCGTGCCGACCCTGCCTACCTGAACGGTGAGGAACTGGCGGAATGCGAGCTGTTGGGGGGAATTACCGCGTGGTTCGAACTGGCGGCCGATGATCTGGCTCAGGCTGGCTATACGGGATCGGCGATCATGGGCACCGACCTCTATTCAGCCTACTGGATGTTTGGTGATTTTCTCACCGTTAAGGGGGCCGCGCCTTGGTATTATGGCGGTGCGCCCGGTATCGAAAATGCCGACTACGTTGTCGTGCCGCTGTGTCCGATGTCGCTTAGTCACAGGGCGTCGATGCTCAAGGCGCTTGACGAACAGGGCTGGGTTCTGCGCGAACTGCGCCGGACCCCGCTCTACGTGCTGGTCAAGCCGGAAGCGCCCAACACGGTGACGGGTCTGAACTGACCTTGCTGGCCTCAGGCCGCGCCGCCCAGGATCGAGGGGAAGGCCAGAAGTACCAGATAGGTTACGAAGGTGCCGACCAGCGCCAGACCCATCGGGAAATCCTTGCGCGACCAGCTTACCCAGTCCGGTGTGGCCCGGCGAACCGCCGGAATTGCGCGCAGAAGGCGGTGGGTGGCAAAGGCGCCGAGCAGGAAGGCAGCGAAAAGCGGCAGGATGATCGGCAGGTGCGCAGCGAAGAAGAAGGGTGCCGCCGCCGCAGCGAACTTGGCGTCCCCGGCGCCGACATTGGCCACGGCGTTCAAGACGAAGCCAATGGCCAGAACGACCGCGAAGTTCAGCCAGTGCCAGAGCCAGGTTTCCAGCGGAAAGACCAGAATTCCGGCCACCGCATAGACTGCGAGCAGGGCGATAACCGCCTTGTTGGGGATCTTCATCGTCTTCAGATCGGACCAGGCGACCCAAGCGCACAGGGGAAGGCAGATGACGAGGAATATCGTGTAGGCGAAACTGATCGCCTCTTGGCCAGTATAGGTGTTGAGCATTCGATCAGCCTTTGGTCACGCTTGCATTTAGCGTCTCAAGCGCCCTCGCCGCCTGTTCGAAATGGCGTGGGCTGGTTTCCACGGCATCTTCCAGAAGGCCCTTGCCGATGGTCACATCACCTTGCTTGATCGCGGTAAGCGCCGCTGTATAGAGCAGTTCCGCCTGTTCAGTCTGGGTCATCGACACGATCGGCAGGTCGTATTTGCGCTGTGCCGCCCTTGCCAGAACGAGGTTGTTCTTGGTGGTGAAATTCTTGCTGTCATAGGTTAGCGCTTCGCCGAAGAGCCGTTCGGCTGAGGCGTAGTCTCCGCGGGTCAGCTTTGAATAGCCCCAGTTGTTCAACACGCTCGCCGGTCGCGTGGTCAGGCCGAAGGCGGTTTCGTAGAACGTGTCGGCCTTGGACCATTTCTTGTTGGCGTCAGCGACCATCGCTTCCAGACGGTAGCGGTCGAACGTCTCGTAGGTCGGGGGGATCGTGTTGAGCGCCGCCTCGGCCTTTTCCCATTCGTTCGCCCGGATCAGAGCGTCCGCATAACCGACGCGATCCTCGTTTGTAGCCTCACCGCTTTCCACCACATCTTTCCAGACCAGTGCGCCTTGGGTCGGTTTCTTTGCTCGCACCAGGGATTTGGCGAGGCCGCGCTTCAGGTCGATCCGTTCTGGATGCTGGCTCGAGGTTCTGGTGAAATAGTTGACGGCTTCGTTCGGGTCGGCCGAAGTCAGCATCAAGTCATTCAGGTTGCTTTCGTCGATGACATTGACGTCTTCGAGAGCACGTTTCACCTCGGCATCGGTATCTTTTCCGCATGCGGACAGGACGGTGACACCCGCCAGGCAGGCCGTGATCAGAATAGGGTGGCGCATTTTCTGCGTCCTTTGCTGCTTTGCCTCAATGTTTGGTGAGAAGCAGGTATTGCCCGTGCCCGCGCCGCACCAGTGAGAATTCACCTGTATTGTCCTGATCATAGGACGGTTTTTCAAGTTTTGCGAGCGAAAGCCGCAGATTTTCGCGGATGGAGTCCGATCGGCCACTATCGAGCGCAAAAGCGGTTCGGAAGACGCGGCTTGCCTCCGCCACTTCGCCTTTCTCCATCAAAACGACGCCAAGGTTGTTCCACGCTGGCGCAAAGGTTTCGTCGTCGTCGATAGCCCGCCGCAACAGCCGTTCCGCCTGGCCCAGACGGCCAAGACTCAGATTGGCAGAGCCCAGCGCCGACAGGGTATCGACAGTCAGGCCGCGATCGGCTGCTGCGCGATAATAGGCCTTCAAGGCGAGTTCATGTTCGCCGGCCGCCATGAGGCGATGCCCGACGATCAAGCCATCAACGGCCTCTTCTCCCCGGACCGCGCCGGCCGGCGCGAAAGGCGAGGCATCTTTTGCGGGAAAGCCGCCTGCCGATTGGCAGGCGGCCAGCAAACCGATCCCGAGCGGTAGAAGAAGTTTTCGCGCTGCCATAGCCTCAGAGGCGGAAGTTCTTGAACAGCTGCATCATATCGTAAACCGAAGGACCAACAAGGATGACCAGAAGCGGCGGAACGGTGAACATCATCGTTCCCAGCGTCATCTTGGTCGGCAGCTTGTTGGCGGCCTCTTCGGCGCGCATCACGCGTTTGTCGCGCATCTCGCCCGCATAGACCCGAAGTGCTTCGGCGATCGAGGTGCCGAAGGTCTGCGACTGGATCATCACCGTCACGAACGAGGCGATATCGGCGACGCCGGTGCGTTCGGAGAATGCACGCAGAACACTGGTCTTGTCCTTGCCGGCCTTGATTTCTTGCGCGACGATCTCGAATTCCTCAGCCAGCGCCGGATAGCCGGTCTTCAGTTCCTTGGAGACGCGGATGATCCCCTGATCGAGCGACTGCCCCGCCTCGACGCAGACCAGAAGCATGTCAAGTGCGTCGGGGAAGCCGTTCTGGATCTCTTCCTGGCGTGTCTGCACCCGCCGTTCGATCCAGTAGACCGGCATGTAGTACCCGATGCCGCCAGGTACGATCACGGCGAGAATGAGTGTTGTCGTCGAAACCTCGCCGCTGACCGAGGCGACAATCGCGTAAATGACACCCAGGATCAGGAACAAGATACCGAGCATGAACTGGATCGCGTGGAACTTGCGGACCGCATCCCGTCCCCGATACCCGGCACGCATCATCCTGAGCCGCGATGTACTCAGTTCCTCTTCGGTCTTCGGTTCAAGGAAAGTTGCGAACTTGTCGAGCTTGGCATTCTTGCTGCTCGTGCGCAGGGCCTTCTTTTCCGGCGCATCACGGGAGGTGTCGCCAGACGGGCGGGACGAACCCCGCAGCTTCGAAAACGGATCGACCCGCTTCTTCAGCATAACCGGCAGCGTGACCGCGATCAGAATGATGCCGAGAACGGCGACCACGAACAGCGGACCAAGGGGCCCGAGCTTTTCGATCAGAAGGTCGTTGATTGACGTCAGCATCTGGGGCGATCTCCTCTCAGACCTTGATGTTCACCATCATCCTCATGAAGACGACGTTAATCGCGAGGAATGTGAAGACGAAAAGGGCGGCGGGCACGAAGGCGGCTGTATCCTTCACAGTATCGAAATAGTCCGGCTTGAGGATCTGGATGATGACGAGCACGCCGACGGGAAAGCCCGACAGGAACATGCCCGACCATTTCGCTTCTGCGGTGATGGCGCGGACGCGGCGGAACAGACGGAAACGGGCGCGGATGACCTTGGCAAGACCGTCTAGGATCTCGGCGAGGTTGCCGCCGGATTGTTGCTGGATCGTCACCGCAACGGCAAGGAAGCGCAGGTCCTGCATATCCATCCGTTCGGCCAGATCCTTGAGCGATTCGGAGATCTCCCGTCCGTAAGCGCTTTCATCCGAAATCATTCCGAATTCCGTGCCGAGCGGATCGGGCACTTCTCGGGCAACGATCTGAATCGCGGACGAGAACGGGTGTCCGACGCGCAGCGAGCGGACCATCAGTTCCACGGCATCGGGAAGCTGCTCCTCCACCATATCCATGCGTTTTTTGGCTTTCCGGTGAATCCAGAAATAAACCGCGCCGATGCCCATCACGATGGAAACGGCAATTTGCACCGGAGTCGAAGCCGATGTGCCGATCTTGAGTCCGAGGAACGACACAACGGTCAGAAGCCCCATCATGGCGACCAGCGCCTTGGGAGAGAACGCTATGTTCGCCTTCTGTGCCTTGGTGGCAAGGATTGAATAGAGCGGAATGCCCTTGGCTTTTAGGTGCTGACTTGCCTCCTTGCGAAGCTGTTCCAGAACCTGTTCGCGCTGACCGCCTTTTTCCAGCAGTTCCAGACGCCTGTTCACGCGGGAATTGAGCGAAATCGACTTGCCGAAGACCAGGAGGTACAGACCTTCTACCAGCAAGAGCACGGCAAGGAAGATCAAGCCATAGATGATGGGTGTCGGGCTGATGATCATCGGCGTTACTCCGCAGCGACGGGTTCGTAGATGGAAGCAGGCAGATCGTAGCCCCAGGCCCGGAAGCGATCAGAATAGGCCGAGCGCACGCCGGTCGCGGTGAAGCGGCCGACGATCTTGCCGTCTGAGGCAAGGCCGAGACGTTCGTAGCGGAACACTTCCTGCATGGAGATGACGTCGCCTTCCATCCCGGTGATTTCGGTGATCGAGGTCATGCGGCGCGAGCCGTCCTGAAGGCGGGACGCCTGAACGATGAGGTTGACGGCCGAGGCAATCTGCGAGCGCACGGCCTTGATCGGCATCTCGATCCCGGCCATCGCGACCATGTTTTCCAGACGGCTGATGCCGTCACGGGCAGAGTTTGCGTGGATCGTGGTCATGGACCCGTCATGGCCGGTGTTCATGGCCTGAAGCATGTCGATGACTTCTTCGCCACGCGTTTCGCCGACGATGATGCGGTCGGGACGCATCCGAAGCGCGTTTCTCAAACAATCGCGCTGTGTTACGGCGCCTTTCCCTTCAACGTTCGCCGGGCGGCTTTCCATCCGGCCCACATGGATCTGCTGAAGCTGAAGTTCCGCCGTATCCTCGATCGTCAGGATGCGTTCGGAATTGTCGATGAAGGACGACAGGGCGTTGAGCGTCGTGGTCTTACCCGAACCCGTACCGCCCGAGACGATGACGTTCAGGCGGGTGGCAACGGCGGCCTGAAGATAGGCGGCCATTTCTTCCGTAAAAGCGCCAAAACGGACAAGGTCGTCGACGCCGAGTTTGTCCTTCTTGAATTTCCGGATCGAGACGAGAGAGCCATCGACGGCGATTGGCGGGACCATACAGTTGAAGCGCGAACCATCGGCAAGACGGGCGTCGCAATAGGGGTTCGATTCATCGACTCGCCGCCCCACGGCCGAGACGATCTTGTCGATAATGCGCAGCAGATGGCGTTCGTCCTTGAAGGTGATGTCGCTCAGTTCAAGCTTGCCATCCCGTTCGACGAAGATCTGCTGCGGGCCGTTGACGAGAATATCGTTGACCGTGTCGTCCTGAAGGAGGGGCTCGAGCGGGCCGAGCCCCATGACCTCGTGATACAGTTCCTGAAACAGTGCAGACCGTTCGTCCTTGTTCAGGACAATGCTCATGCCTTCAAGGGCTTCGGTGGAGATCGCAACGATCTCCTGCCGCAGTTCGGATTCGGATGCGTGTTCAAGGGCGGACAGGTTCAGGTTATCCAGAAGGCTTTTGTGCAGCTCGACCTTGAGCTCACTCATGCGTTCCTTGCGCTTCTTTTCCTTGTCTGCCGCCGCCGCCTGGGCCGGGGTTTCCATTGGCCGACGGGCCACTGCCGAGCGTGCCGCTGCAGCCTGGTTCTGAGCTGCTGCCTGGGCAGGTGCCGCCGCCGGAGCAGCCGCTGTCGGTTTCTTGTAGCGAGAAAACATGGTGAGATTCCCTCAGTTTATGCGCCGCCGGCCGCTTCGGCCATATTGTGCTGGTAGATGGACTGCGCCAGCTTCGCGATTTCGCGGCGAAGCGGGTTTTTGGCGGATGTCTCGGCCAGGGGCAGGCCATGGTCGTTGGATTCCGTTACCTGCCGCGCACCGTCAGGCAACTGCAACTCGATCTTGATATCGAGGCTTTCGGCAAGTCGCTTGACCCGGCTCTTACCCGACAGGTCGGTGAATTTCGGCGCACGGTTGAGGACGTAGCGGAGCTTTTCGTAGGGCAGTTCCTCGGCCTTGAGCGCGCGGATCATCCGCAAGGCATTCTGGGCCGAGCGCATGTCGAGTTCCATCATCGCGAAATAGACCTGCGCCTGGTTCAGCACAGCCTCCGTCCATTGCACGACCGTTCTCGGCATATCCACGACGACGAAATCGAAATTTGCGCGAGCGACATCAAGTACGCGGTTGATATCCTCCGATGTAACGATGTCGAGCGGAAGCATTTCCGACGGCGCGGTCATGACGCTGAGCTTGTCGTTGAACGTCAGAAGTGACTGGAGGAAACTGACATTGTCCAGCGAAGATGTGTCGGAGAGCATCTCATATACGGCTTCACGGCGCGGAAGGTCGAGATAGGTCGACACGGAACCGCCCTGGAAATCGAAGTCGAGCAGGCAGACGCGCGGTGCGTTCTTGTCTTTTTGAACGGTCGCAAGCTCCCACGCGAGGTTCACCGCGAGAGTCGTCGCTCCGGTGCCGCCGGCAAGTCCGTGAACGGGGAAGATTACGCCGTTTCGGTCACCCTTTGCCTTGATGCCGGAAGGGCCGTGCGATCCTTCGATGATATGCTGATGCGGCGGAGGCGCTTTCTGAAGCCGCTCGATGGATTCGTGCAGCGCATTTTCCGGAAGCGGGTAGGGAACGAAGTCGTCGGCGCCCAGCTTCAGAAGCTGGTGCAGGGCGATCGGGCTGACCTCATCCGCGATCAGGATGACCTTGACACCCATCGACTTGGCATTGGTGATGATTCCCGAGATTCTCGCGAGATCGGCCTCATCCTCAGAATCGACGGCGATTGCCACGAATTGGAGCGCCTTGGCGTCCGGTTGATTCAGGAATTGTGTTGCGTCGTCGAAGGTAAGATCGCCCCAGCTTTCGCCAAGCTCGGCTTCCATATCTTCAATGAGCAGGTCGAAGTTACTGACATCGCGGGAAATTGTGCACGCAATGATCGGTGCCGGTTCAGGCTGCAGTGCTGCTACGCTGCTCATTCTCATCCGTCCTTCTCAACGAGGCGTCGGGGGTCGGTCCTTCGAAAGCACCGGATCTTTTCCGATGCGTTGAGGTCCAACCTCGTCCACCCGGCCCGACTCTCCAAAGCCGGGCAGTTACTCCCACGCTCAAAACTCCCCGATAATGGTGGCAAGATTTGGGCTAAAAGATCGTAATTATGCGTTCTCTGGATACGATCCAAAGAAACGGGCGGCCTTTGTTGCCAAAGGCCGCCCGCATAGCGAAACAATCGCAAATGGCGTTCAGCCGCCGGTAGCTGCACCTGCAGCACCGGACACATCGGCCTGGCCGTGCCGCGGCACGGCGCTGTTGACATATTCCCGCCAGATGATGCGGGCGTATTGGCCGTTGAGGACCGCCGGGTTCTTCGACACAAAGCCCGATACCTCGGTCACGGTGCGCCGGTTGCGGCGCTCCTCGGTCTGGACGAAGACCAACGGCTGCGTTTCGCCGAAGGATGCCACCGCCTCAAGCCGCGATCGGCTGATGCCCTGGCCGACAAGGTAGTTCACGACAGCCTGTGCGCGGCGCAGACCTAGCCCCTTGTTGTAGGCCGCCGAACCGACGAGATCGGTATGGCCGTAGACACGGAACCGGACTTCCGGGAATTGCCGGATCCAATCCGCCTGCTGCCGCAAGGCCGCCATGGCATCGCCGTCGAGTCTCGCACTGTCGAAGGCAAAGTTGACCGTGTTCGGAACGTCGGCCCCGAACCGCCGCGTCAGATCCATGACGTAGGACTTCTGACCGGACTGGACGAGCGTGTTGTGCATCGTCGAGTTGCCGAAGTCCGCCGTTTCGAGCTCGGATCCCGCTTCTGTATACAGTGCGCGGAAGACGTTGGTTTCCTTAGAACATCCCGCAAGACCGGCAAGGCCCGCAGAGAGTAGGAGAAGGCTCATGTGCTTTTGCATCGTCTTACTCCATCACGTAGCCATAGGAACCGGAGAAGTCCTGTTTGGCGACTTCGCCTACCGCACCGCGGCGACCTCCCGATGACGCAGTCTTGCCGAACAGGAACAGTTCTGCCTCGGTGGGTGGCCGGACCCGATCGGTCGGCAGTGCCAGCGCCTCGCCACGGGTCGGCGTCACGAGATGGGGTGTGACGATCACGACAAGTTCGGACTGTTCCCGCTGGAAGTCGGCACTGCGGAACAGGGCGCCAAGAACCGGAATATCCCCGAGCCAGGGAACCTGACCGTTGAGATCCTGGAAATCATCCTGCAACAGGCCTGCGATCGCAAAGCTTTCGCCGTCGCGCATTTCGACGGTGGTTTCGGCTTCGCGGCGCTTGAAGCCGGGATAGCTGATAGAGCCGATGCTTATGCCGGCAGCCGAGTCGAGGCTCGACACAGCGGTGTTGATCGCGAGGTTGATCAGATCGCCGTCCACCACCCGCGGCGTGAAGGCCAGTTCAACACCGAAGGATTTATAGGTGATGGTGATTCCGTCTTCATCCTGCACGGGCAACGGAATTTGACCGCCCGCAAGGAAGTAGGCTTCCTGCCCGGAAAGGGCGGTGAGATTCGGTTCGGCCAGTGTACGAACGAAACCCTTGCTTTCAAGGGCCTCAAGCAGAACTTGGAAACTGACGGCTCCGCTGCCGAATGTGAACAGCGCCTGGCCGTTGTTCTCATTGTTCGGCGAGACGGTGGGTGTGATGCTGCTCACATTCGTGGTCGGGTTCGGGCGTCCCAAAGTCAGACCGCCGTTGCCGAGGCCCACGCCACCGCCGAGGTTGGATGTGCTGATCGCTGCTGACACCCCGTTCTGCAATTGTTTGCGTACGGAGCGCTGCATTTCCGCAATTCGGACCTTCAACATGACCTGCTGAACGCCGCCGACCGACATCAGGTTGGAGACCCGGTCCGGTGAATAGCGGCTGGCCAGATCGAGTGCACGATCCAGTTTGGCTGCGGATGAAACCGTGCCTGACAGCACGATGCCGTCATTGGCGGTTCTCACCTCGATCTGCTCACCCGGCAGGATCTGCTGCAGACGCTCTTTGAACTCGGCCACGTCGAGCGAGACCTGAACGTCCACATTGGTGATCAGCTTGCCGTCCGGCGCCAAAAGCGTCAGGGTCGTCCGGCCCGGCGCCTTGCCGAGCACATAGATCGTACGATCCGACAGAGTCGAAATATCGGCGATTCCGGGATTGGCGATTGAAAGCTCTGCGAATGGCTGGTCCGCTTCGACGATGACCGCACGGTTCATTGGAACGGCCAATGCGCTGGATACCGAACCAGTCACAACTTTAAGTGTTTCCGCATTCGCGGAGGGTATGGCCGTCATGGTGAGCGATACGCCCAGCACGCCTGCCGTTACTATAGTTCTTATGCTCATGTGACCTGCCTCTCCGATCACGCCTCAAGGAAGGGTCTATCGCCCCGATTGCAGCTACAATGCGCGACAGTATGTTTTTTTGCAATAATCAAGCATTTGCGCGAGAATCTTTATGTGGGCGTAGCGCAACACTGCCGCAGAGCTAGCGCCAAAGGAAGACGCCGACCACCATATGAGGTGGTCGGCGTTCAAGGTCGACGGCCAGTTGTTTGTTCAGTTCGTGCAGGGAATGACGGTTTCGACGATTTCGCCGCCCTTGTTGGTGCGGATCGTGCAGACGCGTTCCTTTTCTACTTCCGGCGCAGGGGCGGCTTCTTCGATTCCGAGCAGTTCCATGCGGTCGATCTCAACCGGACCCACCTCCAGTTCGTCACCCGAGCCAACGAGTGACAGGGTCAACCGCCCGGTCCGTTGCGCCAAGGCGAGGGCAGCGACCTGTTGAGGGGTTCCTTCCACGGTAACCGTGCGGGCAATCTGGGTTTCTTCGCTGCGGTCGGCATCCGCGTTCTGGTTGATCGCAATCAGCTTCACGGCCGTGTCGATCAATTTCGTCACTTCCTGTTTGCCGATCTTTCCGCTCCAGTAAACGTCGACGCGGTCACCCGGACGCAGGAAGCCCGCGACGCCGGAGGTCACGTCCACCTTGAGGGCGAAAGCGCGCTTTCCTGCACCCAGAACGGCGTTGATGCCCGCGTCGATGCCGGGATCCGTCACCTTCGATGCGAGGATCGGTTCATAGGGCAGATAGCTCCGCATGGCGGCGCGGGGGCGGGTTTCACCTTCCCAGAATACCGGAATGACCTTTTTGTTTCCGTCCTGCGGTGCGACGATGGCATTAAATGCGCCTTCCGGCACCTTGTTGGCCTGCCACTTGATCACCTCCATGTCCTCGCGGGTGATCCGCTCGCCGTATCTCATCTCACGCTTTGCAACGACAACGTCTACAAGTTTTACGGCGCGCGCTTGCTCGGCCTCGAGTGCCTTGGCCCGTGCACTCGCCTGCTCAATGAAATCCTGTGCCATGTATACGGCGAAACTGGCCAGGGCGATCCCGACCACCAATACCAAGCCAAACACCAGTCGCATCGCGAACCCTCTTCTAGATCAGCCAGCGGATTACAGGTTGTGTCCACCTTCGCCATCCGCCCCACAGGTCAGGAATATCGCGATGGAATACGGCGAAATGGTGGTCAAAGCGAGCCGGATGGGTGGAATTTTCTCGAAATAAGAAACATTCCGCGCATCCTGGCCCGACACAGAGAAAGGCGCCCGGTATCGGGCGCCCTTGTTGCAGTCTTGAACCTTGCACTCCCTCGCGGCAAGGAATCAGAACTAGCCTTCGATCGAGGCAGACAGAAGATGTTCTTCGATCTTCTGGCCAATGCTGGTCATATTGCCCTTCAGCCCCGCCATCGCAAGCACGACAAGCGAGCAGACCGCAGCGGTCAATACGACCCAGTCAACCGTCACTGCGCCGGTCTCGTCCGCTTGGAAGCGTGAAATCATTGCCCTCATATTCATCTCATTCAGCTCCTTGATCGACGAGATCGCTGTTTAAGGTTTCGAACCCGTCATCGCCCATTACCCTTACCGCAAGTTAGCTATGTCAAAATGGCACGATTTGGGCATGTGTCGTTCTTTTTCGCGCTAGATCAAGTTTTTTCAGTACATTGTGTTTCGGTATGGGAAACAAAAAACCGCGCCCGTTGGGGCGCGGTTTTGTATTCCGACAAGTGTCGGGGTCAGTCGATCGAGATCGACGACAGGTAGTTGCTGATCTTCGTGGACAGCGAGCCGGTGCCCTTCTTGACAGCGGCAAGGGCCGCAACGCCAAGGCCGACGACAGCGGCGG
>JAUIDM010000498.1 GCA_030428915.1 Alphaproteobacteria bacterium
GGTATTTGCCAGCCCCGCCAGATTGCCTGCCGCATCCAGCAGCGCGTCCCAGCCTGTGTTGGTGGCGTTTCGTCGGCGCAGAACCGGCGGTGAGACCGAGGTATCGACCCAGAGCATGCCCGCGACTGTTGCGCTCGGCGCCGAGGCCCCGGCACTTGTCGATTGCAAGGCCGCAATCACCTCATTGATGCGCGCCCTAACGGCCGCGCCCGCATCGTTCGCGATCACAAAACTCGATGTCTGGGACATTTCAGCGTTTTCCGTTCTCGATCATAAGGATGTGCGGGCCTTTGCGTTCGAGGCGGAGCCGAGAGGCAGCGAAGGCCTGCGCTTGAGGGGTGGAAAGCGCGTTCACGCGACCTCGTCGGCGTAAAGCCGCAATTGGCTGACGATGGGCGTGTAGGACGCGTCCTTCGTCATAAGATGCGCCCGCGCTTCCACCGCGCGGGCTTCGATTTCATGATTGTCGAGACGGCCCCAGGGACCCCAGTTCGGCGAAGCGGCCGGATCGTCATCGGTCTCGCGGATCTCGAAGAGCACGTCGATTTCTGCACCAGCCGATCCGTCAAAGTCAGCCCATGTGTCCATGAGCGCCGTGCGCGCGTCGATCCGGTCATTAAGCGCCAGCGCCGCCACGCCGATTTCCGAGCGCAGGCGGACACGTTTTACCGCACCGAGATCGAGCCCGGCGGCGAAGGCGTATTCGCCGTCCATTGCCGTCACTTGGGTTACGCCATTCGTGGTCGCGGTGGCGAGTGTCAGGTTCGCACCCGTGACCTGCAGCCCGGATTTCGGGCCGACAAAACCAGGATCGGCTTGCAGAAAGTCCAAGGTCGAGAAGGCCAGCACCTGCGCGCCCTTGGTCGAGACCCGGGTTTCAGGGCCAGCACGGCCACCACTGTCCTCCGCGCGCATCAGATAGGTGCCGGGTTTCAAAGGGACGACGGCGATGGCCTCGCCGCCCGAGACCCGGTCCATCGAATAGCTGTCGGCCCAGGTGGCCGTCGCTTCCTTTGAGTGCCGGATCACGATGTTGCCGCCCACGCGGACGTCGGGATCGGCCGAACGCGTCCACTTCAGGATCGCAAGGCCACCCGCCGTTTGCAGCGTCACATTCTCGAGTTGGGCCGGAGGCGCGGTGAGCCCGAGGATTTCGGCTTGGATCTCCTGCCAGGGCGAGGAGACGCCCAAGACCGAGATCGCCTTCACGCGGAAAGCCCAATCCCCGGGAGCGATGTCGCGGATTTCCAGCGTGGTGCTGTCGGTGCGGCCATAGTCGATCCAGTCGGCCGCGCCCGCCAGTTTGCCTTGCAGCTGATAGGCCGCGACAAATCCCGAAGGGGCTGCCTCCCAGCTGATCTTCGCCAGAACCTTCAGCCCGCCGCCATCCCGCGTGATGTAGAGGTCCTCGGTGACCTGCGGAGCCCCTGGTGCCGGGATGTCGTAGGCGTTGGGCAAGGCTGTTCGTGGGGCGGCTGCGTAGATCTGTTCTTCGGACGCTGACCAGTCGTAGACCAAGGGCGATGTCTCGCGCAGGACCAGTTCCGGCAAAAGCAGCGCGCCATCGCCCGATGCCGTGAGATCAAGGCTCACCCCATGCACCTCGAAGGGCTTCGCGGCAAAGCCCCACCGAGCGTAGGAGAGCGTCACCACATCCCCGACGGTGGCCGCCCAGGCGGAAAGCTTGCCCGAGAGCCGCACCGTCATCTGGCGACGTGCGCGTTCCAGCTCGATCTTGGCCAGTCGCTGTGCCATGGCGGCGGAGATCGTGAAGGGCAGCGAGATATCGCGCCATTTCCGCTCACCACCGTCCTCAGCGAGGTAAACATCCGAGGCATAGGCCGGGAAGTCATCTGGCTGCCAGTCGTTCTCGGGGCTGACGAACTGCCCACGTACGCCGTTGAAGTTCGACGACATCGTCACACGCGTCACCAAGGTCAGCCCGCCCTCGCGGACATGGCCCGAGGTCAGCGCGACATCCGGCGCGCCATGCCCCTGCATGTATACGCCAGGACCCGCCCGAGAAGGCGCAGCGCCCGGCGAAGGACGAGAGCATCCCCTCGATGATCGTCTTCGGGACCTCGGAAAGCGTGATCACCCCATTGCAGGCGTAGCGCGGCTCGGATCCGCCATCTGCAAGGGGAACGGTCTCGTCACAGACGTTCGCCGCCTCGACCAAGGATATCTCGTCAATCCCGTCGGGCTCGCCAATGCGCGCGCCGATGCCCCAGGTCGAATTGGCCATGTAATCGGCCAAGCAAAGGGCGGGGTTTTCCGAATAGCCCGCGGTTTGAGTCCGCGGATCCAAGATGTCGTCCTTTCCCTCG
>JAUIDM010000499.1 GCA_030428915.1 Alphaproteobacteria bacterium
CCACGGGCCGCTTCATACCGCGATGACAGTCCAGAGATGCTTCAACGACACCGCAAGGAGCGCCCAGGTCACGAGCCGGAAGAACAGGACCTCGGGCAGTACCTTGACCAGCCACACCCCGGCCAGGACCGCCAGCACCGCGGGCAATGCCAAAACCGCCGCGATCTTCAGATTGTCGGGCGACAATTGACCCAAGGCCCAATAGGGGATCAGTTTTACCGCGTTTACGAAGGTGAAGAAAACCGTGGTCGTCCCGGCGAAGGTCGTTTTGTCCAATCTCAGGGGCAGGACATAAACCTGATAGGGCGGTGCGCCCGCATGGCTGACAAAGCTGGTATAGCCGGTCACGGCGCCCCAGAAGAGCCCCGGCCCGATCCGCGCCCGCCCCCTCGGTCCGTCCGGCCGTGGCCGCAACAACAGGGTCAGCGCAAACCCCACCCCGATCGCCCCGATGATCCCGGTGACCAGCCATTCCGGTACGGTGGCCGCCGTCAGCCACCCGAAGCCGATGCCCAGCACCGCCGCAGGCGCGAGGATCGCCAGCACCCGTCGGTCGAAGGCGTGCCGGTAGGCATATAGCCCGATCATGTCCGAGGCGACATAAACCGGCAGCAGCAGCCCGGCCGCCGTCACCGGGGAAACCGCCAGCGCAAGAACCGGCACGCCCAGCATGCCGACGACCGGCAATCCCCCCTTCGACAACCCGACCAAGGCTGCCGCGATGACGGCCGCGATCCAAAATTCCTCGCCGCTCATGGCGCGGGCATTTCCCGCAACAGCCGGATCACCGAACCTTCGCCGTCATTGTAGGGATGCGGACCGACCCGCATCGCGGCCCGCGCCTGCCAAGGCTCGGCGATGGCGGTGCCGCCCTTGAAGACGACCAGTTCGCAATCGTCGAAGACATGCGCCGATCCGTCGGCCTTGACCGCGTGGTGCCAGGGGACAAAACAATCCTCGACCCATTCCCAGCCATTGCCGATCATATCATGAATGCCGAATCCGTTCGGCGGATGCAGCCCGACCGGACCGACCTCGGTCCCGGTCCAGAGCGTGGAACAGTTCAGGCAGGCCGCATTGTCGACGCCGATCGTGTCGCCCCAAGGATAGACCGTGGCCGTTCCGGCGCGGGCGGCATATTCCCACTCGGCCTCGGTCGGGATGCGATAGCGCTGCCCCGTCCGCGCGCTCAGCCATTTCGCATAGGCGTTTGCATCGTCCTGATCGACGCGCGTCGCGGCCCAGTTCCCGGCGGCCTCCGCCGGACGATCGGGCTTGCGCGGCGCAAGCCCCGTGATCCTCTCCCAGTCAGGATCGTCCTGCGCCCGGTCCCACTCCGCATAGGTCAGTTCATGGCGGGCCAACGCGAACGGATGGGCGATCCGCACCAGACGGCGCGGGCCTTCGCGGTTGGCGAACTTGAGCTGGTGGCGAAGCGGCGGCCGGGTCCAGACATGGACATAGCGTCCGGGTTCGAAAAGCGGAGAGCCCAGAAGGAACATGCCCGGCGGAATCTCCACCATCTCCGGGCAATCCGGGCAATCGCGGAAGGCCCGCCCCGCTTCACGGACCGGCCCGCCCGGCTGGCGCAGCGGCAAGACCTGCGCCGCCAGAAACAGCCCGGCCGCCTTCGGGGCGGATAACGGCCGGTCGATGTCGCCCTCGGTCAAGGCCCGGTCGAGATCGCGCAACGCAAGCAGCGCGAGCGCCAGTGCCGCGACAGACAGCACCGCCATCCCCGCCACCAGCCAGAGCAACCCCTTCAGAACGCCTCTCATCCGCACGCCGCACCCCATTGATCACGCGATCATCCCTAGCCGCAGCCACGGCCCGCGCCTAGCCCCCGGACATGCCGCAGCGCAGCGGACTTGCGCGAAAGGCGCTGAACGATTACCCAATGCCACGACATTCACCTCGTACCCGGAGACATCTCATGGCAAGACCCAAGATTGCCCTTATCGGCGCAGGTCAGATCGGTGGCACGCTCGCCCATCTCGCCGCGATCAAGGAACTCGGCGACGTCATCCTCTTCGACATCGCCGAAGGCGTGCCCCAGGGCAAGGCGCTTGACATCGCGCAGTCGGGCCCGGTTGAAGGTTTCGACGCAAACCTCAAGGGTGCCAATGATTACAGCGACATCGCAGGCGCAGATGTCTGCATCGTGACGGCCGGCGTGCCGCGTAAACCGGGCATGAGCCGCGACGACCTTCTGGGCATCAACCTGAAGGTCATGAAGGCGGTGGGCGAAGGCATCAAGAACAACGCCCCGAATGCCTTTGTCATCTGCATCACCAATCCGCTGGACGCGA
>JAUIDM010000100.1 GCA_030428915.1 Alphaproteobacteria bacterium
TTCGGCCAGATCGCCGAGCGCGCGGCGCGCCGCCGGGAAATCCTCTGCCGCGATCAGAAGTTCGGCCTTAAGGAGCTTCGATTCCTCGTGATCAGGCGCGGCCGAGAGCAGCGTCTGGAAGCGCTTTAGCCTTTCGGCGGGGCTTTCATCCGGCGCGATGAGCGCGAATGCGGCGGCAAGGTCGGGATGAGGCTGTGCCGACCACGCTTTCTTCAGGACCCGCACCGCGAGTTTCGGCTTGTCGTTCTGGATGTAGCTTCGTGCCGCCAGAACGGCTGCGGGCACAAGATCGGGTGACAGACGGTTCGCCTCGATCGCCGCTTCGCGCGCCTCGATTGGTGCGTCGTCGGAAAAGACCTCTTTCGCCTCCTGCAGGGCCAGAACCGCATCCCGGCGGCGGTGGACATCGCGGGGCAACAGACCCTGTTTCAGCTTGGCACCGAGCACCTCACGCGCGCCTTTCCAATCGCCGTTCGAGGCCTGAAGCTGCAATAGCGTATCCTGCACGCCCTCATGCCGGGGCTTAAGGGCAAAAGCCTTTTCGGCCAGTTTCAGGGCGGTGTCGGTATCGCCCTCGGACAGTTTCTGCAGCATCAGCCCGCGTATGCCGACAAAGCGCGTGCGGTCGTCGGCCAGAAGGCGTTTATAAACCTCGCCCGCCCGCCTTGTATCGCCTGCAAGTTCGGCGGCCTGCGCGGTGATCAGATTGGTCAGTTCCGGACGCCGCAGGTATTTTTCGGCCCGCGCGGCCTGCGACATCGCCACCTTGCCCTCGCCCGATGCCAGGGCCATCAAGCCATCGGCAAGGGCCTGAAATCCCTTGCGCTCCCTGTTGCGGTCGAAATAGCGGCTGACCGCCGTCTCATCCCCGTTGAGAAAGCGCAAGACTGCGACAAGCAATCCCATCAGCTTCAGCAAAAGCCACATCGCAAGTAGCAGCAGGAGCACCGCCACAACGGCTTGAACCGGGCCAAGCGTGAATTCCATATTCGCCAGCGAAATCCGGATCCCGCCACCGGTTTCAGCGAGATAGCCCGCCCCCAGCGTCAGTGCTGTGACGGCTGCGACGAACAAGACGATTTTTACAAATGACCAGATCATACCGCTATTACCTGTGTTCTGCAGCCAATGCCGCAACCGCGTCAACTGCCGCCCGCCGCCGTTCGGCCAGTACGATCCACTCGGCCATCCGCGCCTGACCGTCGGCAGGCAGGGTGCCGACCTCTTCTATCGCCGTCGCGAGGTCACCCGCGCCAAGGGCCGCCTCGGCCCGCGACAGAATAGCATCCGGATCGTCACCTGCGCGTGGGGTCAGTGACCGGGCGCCGGACTGGCTGCGCGCAAAGGCAGTGATCCTGTCCCACATGCCGCCGTTCGACTGTTCTTTCAGCGATGCGGCAATCGCGTCGCGCGCCGCAGGCGGAAATGCCTCACGCAATGAGGCGAGGCTTGGCACACCATGTGCCTGTTCGGTGAGCGCGGGCGGGACATCGACGCCAGCCGCCACCAGATCCGCCAGTCCCTCTTCGATGGATGCGCCGCTTTCCAGCGCGGCCTGCAACCGTCCGATACCGGCGCGGATCGCCGATTGACGGGCGGCCTCTTCCGCCAACTCCCGCTGGCTTTCGGCATCCCGTTGGGCGCTTTCCAACTGTGCGGCGGCTTCATCCGTCATCGCGGCGATCTGTTCTTGCGCCGCTGCGGCCGCTTCCCGCTGCGCCGCGATCTCTGCGCGCAAGGCTTCCATCTCGCGCCCAAAGGCATCCAGAGCTGTCGCAGACGCTGCGCCACCTTCGACGGGGCGTTTTTCAAGCTCGGCGAGGCGGGTATCGAGCGCCTCCAACTGGGTGGCCATAAGGGTCAGCTTTTCATCCGACGAACTGACGCTGGCGCCGAGTTTCGTCAGTGCATCCGTCAGGCGCGTCTCCAGCGCAGCCACATCTTCGGCGGCGGCCGCCGACGGAGCGGCGGTCAGCGCCGCTATATCAGACGTCAATGTGCCGATACGCCCATCCTGGGTTTTGAGCGCGGCGCTGAGCGCGGCGATCTCTTCTGCGGTGCTTTCGGGCGTCCAGACCTTCGGCATCACATAGACCGCGAGCCCGAAGCCGAGACCGGCGGCAACGACGCCGCCAAGGGCGGGGGCAAGAAAGCCGCCACGCCGTGGTGCGGGATCGGCGGGTTGCGGTTCGGGTTCCAGCGGCGGAGTCTGTGTCTTTCCCTCGTCGTCAGACAGATCGGGGGGTAGAGTCACGGCCTCCTCTGTCTCCGTCGGCGCGCGTCCGGCATCCTCCGCTGCCAGGTCCGGCTCGGAAGTTTCACTGACATTGGGGGTGTCGTCGGTGTCGGCGTGATCCTCGACAGCGTCCAGACCTTCTGACGGACCAACCTCCGCCCCGGCCACGACTTCCTCCGGCTGAGTCGGCGGTTCGGTTTTGGACTTGCGCGATCTGGCCACGGCAGCTTCCCTTGTTGGATCGTTGTGACATCGCGCCGCTAACGGCACCATAAAGTGACTTTAGACGTCGTATGCCGTGGTCTCAAGGCATGTCAGGTGCGTCTATCAGCCCCGCAAGCGCTTCAAGCATGGCATCACCGTCTGGCTGCGTCGAAATCTTCAGGCGTTTCGCGCCAAGCCGAGTTGCCGCATCGGCCACGGCCGGGCTGATAGCCGCGACGAGGAGCGGGGCGGTCGGATCGGGAAAGGCCGCGGCGGCAATGCGCGCCGAACGGGGCGAGAAAAGCGGCAGAAGAATCGGTTGCATCCCCTTCATGGCGTTCAGCGCCTCGGCCGTTGGCGGGCATTCAAGCTGATCGTAGACCACCATGGGCAGCGTCCCGACGCCGCCCCGAGCCAGCAGAGCGGCCATGTCGACAGCGACACTGACACCGCGCGGATAGATCAGGCGCCCGGCACCCTTTTCGATGATCGTATCCGCCAGCCCCTCGGCATTGCCGGGTCCGATGGTGACGTCAAAGCCTGTTTCCCGGGCAAACTGTGCGGTGCGCGCACCGACACACCACGCCGGCATACCGCGATCATCCGTCAGCCGCGCAAAGGCGGAAACCGCGTTCTGTGATGTGAAGACAATCCCGTCGGCATCCGTCGGGACCGGGCCGGCATCGAGAAAGCGAATCGCCATCAGGGGTGAGATGACAACGGGCCAATCGGCACCGAACCGGACCCGGAAAGCCTCCGCAAACTCCCGCGACTGAGTGTCTGGCCGGGTGAGGAGAAGGATAGGGCGTTCTCGGTTCACGGGGCCCCCGGGATTGTGCCGCATGCCTGCCGGTGTTACCTGCGGGATCAGCCTGAGGCAACCGGCAGGGCCATGCGCGACACGATCACGATACTGGGTCTGGAAAGCAGCTGCGACGATACCGCCGCGGCCGTCGTGCGATTTTCGAAGGGGCGCGGCGACATCCTGTCGTCGGTCGTATACGGCCAGACAGCCCTGCATGCCGACTTCGGCGGTGTGGTGCCCGAAATTGCTGCCCGCGCGCATGTCGAGAAAATCGACATCTGTGCAGAAGAGGCATTGGCACAGGCCGATCTTTCGCTGGGTGACATGGACGCTGTTGCAGTGACCGCGGGGCCTGGTTTGATCGGCGGCGTTCTGGCTGGCGTGATGTGCGCCAAGGGGCTTTCGGCGGGGTCGGGCCTGCCGCTGATCGGCGTCAACCATCTTGCCGGTCACGCACTGACGCCGCGCCTGACGGAAGGGCTGGCCTTTCCCTACCTGATGCTTTTGGTATCGGGCGGGCATTGCCAGTTCCTGATCGCGCATGGGCCAGACGAGTTCTCCCGGCTTGGCGGCACGATCGACGATGCGCCGGGCGAAGCATTTGACAAGACCGCCAAGCTGCTGGGCTTGATGCAACCCGGCGGGCCAGAGGTGGAGCGCGCGGCCCGCAACGGCGACCCTAAACGCTTTGCCTTTCCCCGCCCGCTGCTGGACCGGCCCGGCTGCGACATGTCCTTTTCCGGCCTCAAGACGGCCCTGTTGCGTGCCCGCGATGCGGTGGTGTCGGAAAAAGGCGGGCTGACCGTTCAGGATCGCGCCGATCTTTGCGCCGGGTTTCAGGCCGCTGTCGCCGGTGTTCTGGCTGAGAAGTCCCGCCGGGCCATCACTGAGTATCTGGCACTGCGCCCTGCTGAACCGGTGCTTTCCGTCGCGGGTGGAGTGGCTGCGAATGCGGCTGTTCGGGCCGGGTTAGAGACGGTTTGCGAAACGGCGGGGCTTCGCTTCACCGCCCCACCTTTGGCGCTTTGCACCGACAATGCGGCAATGATCGCTTGGGCGGGGATCGAACGGTTCCGCATGGGCCTGTTCGATGGGATGGACCTTGCCGCCCGGCCGCGCTGGCCGCTTGATACATCGCAGCCGGCATTGCTCGGCTCGGGCAAGAAAGGGGCCAAGGCATGAAGATAGCGGTTCTTGGGGCAGGCGCCTTTGGCACCGCTCTGGCAGTGGCTTTGGCGCGCGAGGGGCAGGAGGTCGGGCTTTGGGCACGCGACCCGGAGCAGGCGACCCGAATTCAGAAGGAAAGGTGCAACGAACGGCGGCTGCCTGGTGTCGTTCTGCCGGAATCCGTGTCTGTTTCACCCGAAATTGCCTTTGTCGCACAGGCAGGCATCCTGCTTCTGGCGGTTCCCATGCAGCAGATGTCGGGGCTGCTTGAGGCCCACAAAGGCCTGATTGACGCGCATGCGCTGATCGGCTGCGCCAAGGGTGTCGATCTGACCTCGGGGCGGGGCCCCACAGCAGTCATCGCCGAGACCTGCCCGCAAGCTCTGCCCGCGATTCTGACCGGCCCCAGCTTTGCAGCCGACATCGCGCGCGGGCTGCCGACCGCGCTGACGCTCGCCTGCGCCGATGACACGCGCGGGGCGGCGTTGCAGGAAGCACTCTCCACCACGGTCCTCAGGCTCTACCGTACGACCGACACGCTGGGCGCCGAGTTGGGCGGGGCTCTGAAGAACGTAATCGCCATCGCGGCGGGCGTGGTCATGGGGGCCGGGCTTGGCGACAGTGCGCGGGCGGCACTGATGACGCGCGGTTTTGCCGAGATGAACCGGCTGGCGCTGGCGCTCGGTGCCCGACAGGAGACGCTCGCGGGGCTTTCGGGGTTCGGCGATCTGGTCCTGACTTGTACGTCTGCGCAATCGCGGAACTACCGCTTCGGCCACGCGCTGGGTAAGGGAGAGGCGTTCGACCCGACCATGACGGTCGAGGGCGCCGCGACCGCCAAAGCAGTGTCTATTCTGGCGAAAATACACGGCATCGACATGCCAATTACCACCATGATCGCCGCGCTTGTCGATCGCAACATCACTGTGGCGGACGCCGTCAGCGCGCTTCTTTCCCGCCCGCTCAGAAAGGAATGAACATGCTTTACGCCGTCATCTGCCGCGACAAGCCCGGCCATCTGCAAACCCGGCTGGACACTCGCGAGGCTCATCTGGCCTATATCAAGGAAACGGGCATTGTGACGATGGCGGGACCGTTCATTGAAGACGGCGCAATGTGCGGCTCGCTCGTGGTGCTGGAGACTGACAGCCTCGCGGCGGCAGAGGCCTGGGCGGCAGGCGACCCCTATAAAGCGGCGGGGCTTTTTGACAGCGTGACCGTGACGGAATGGAAGAAGGTGATCGGCTGATGCAATACTGGCTTTTCAAATCCGAACCCGACACGTGGAGCTGGGACCAGCAGGTCGCCAAGGGCGACGAGGGCGAGGAATGGAACGGCGTGCGCAATTATCAGGCGCGCAACAATATGCGGGCGATGAAGATCGGCGACCGTGGGTTCTTTTACCATTCCAATATCGGCAAGGCGGTTGTCGGCATCGTGGAAGTCTGTGCCCTCAGCCATCCAGATTCGACGACCGACGATCCGCGCTGGGACTGCGTGGACATCAAGGCAGTGGAACCTCTCGCACGCCCCGTCACGCTGGATGAGATCAAGGCCGATGCGCGGCTGGATGACATGGTGCTGGTGAAAAACTCGCGGCTCTCCGTCCAGCCGGTGACCGAGGCGGAATGGAAGATCATCCGCGAATTGGGCGGGCTGTAGACCAGGCCCTGTTTCGGCGGCATGATGGTGGTAAGGCGCAACGGAACACAGGGGTCGCCATGGAACTCATCAGCGTGATTGTCGCGGCGGCCGCGGCCTATGGCTTTGGGGCTTTCTGGTACATGAAATGGGTAAAGCCGTGGATTGCCGCTTCGGGCATTGCCGTGGATGCCAATGGAAATCCCGCCAACAAGAGCGCGGCCCCCTTCATCATTGCCGGGGTCGCCATGATCGTGGTCGCGGGCATGATGCGGCATGTCTTCGGAATGGCCGGAATCGACACGATCGGCGCGGGTCTGGTGTCCGGGTTCGGAATGGGAGCGTTCATCGCCCTGCCCTGGATCGTCACCAACTATGCCTATTCCGACCGCCCGAAGGCTCTGACCTACATCGATGGCGGCTATGCCGTTTTCGGCAGCACAATCATCGGTGCGGTGTTAGGGTTGTTCTGACAGAAAAGTCGGCCTTGCCATGTGCCGAGCGCAGCATTTCTGCTTGCTGCTGGAGTGCTGTCGGCCAGCTTGCCAGTCGTAATATCGTCATAACAATCCGCCCTCTCATGTTTCCGTCGCGAGGGATCGAAACACGCTATCGACACGTCCGACCGGACCGTGGTCCGGGAACACGTCGGCAGAACTCCCGAAATTTCCGCTTGATATATACATAGCCATTCGGTTATTAATAAACTATAACTAACCGGCTATGAATTGAGATGCTTCAGTCGCACGATACCCTGTTCCGAGCGCTCGCCGACCCAACGCGCCGGTCGATTTTCGAACGCCTTTGCCTTGAGGGCGACCAGACGGTCAAAGCGCTCACGGATCACGCAGGGGTTTCGCAACCGGCCGTTTCGAAACACCTGGCCGTGCTCAAACGGGCCGGTCTTGTCGTGGACCGTCAGGATGGCCGCCAGACACATTACAGCCCGCAACTCGACGCTCTTGCGCCGCTGACCGACTGGGCGGAACGCATGGCCGGGTTCTGGCTGAACCGTTTCGACGCGCTCGAAGACCTGCTGAAGAGGATGGATAATTGACCGAAGCCCCGACCGAAACCCGCGCAGTTGTCGTCGAACGGGATCTTCCCCATCCGACAAGGAAGATCTGGCGGGCGCTGACCCAATCCCATCTGATCGAAGAATGGCTGATGAAGACCGACTTCAGGGCGGAGACGGGGCACCGTTTCCGGTTCAGCGCGGATTGGGGCGAGGTGGAATGCGAGGTTCGGGCGGTCGAGGAAGAAAGGACGCTGGTTTACAGCTGGGACGCCGGTGATCTCAGGTCGGAGGTCATCTGGACTCTCACGCCAATTGATACCGGAACGCGCCTGCGCATGGAGCAAACCGGTTTCCGCACGGATCAGCCAAACTACTACGGCGGCGCAAGAGCCGGCTGGCCGCGCTTTTTCGATAGGCTGGAGAAGGTTCTGGCCAAGATCGACTGAAACAAGCGCCGTCGATCCAGCCCATAACGCGGGAAATGAGGACCATGAGAATGCAAGACGCGCAATCCGACAAATCACCATCGCAGAAGATTGACGAAAAGATCGCGGATTTGGGCGATTGGCGGGGCAAAACGCTCGCGACGGCCCGACACCTTATCAAGACAGCCGAGCCCGATGTCGTCGAGGAATGGAAGTGGCGCGGCGTCCCAACATGGTATCGCGACGGCATGATCTGCACGGGTGAGACCTACAAGGACAAGGTGAAGATGACCTTTGCAAAGGGCGCATTGCTGCCTGACCCGGCGGGTCTCTTCAACTCCAGTCTCGATGGAAAGGTTCGACGCGCGATCGATATCCGCAAAGGGGACGTGATCAACGAGGGTGCGCTTTCAACGCTCATTCGGGCCGCCGTTGCGTTGAATCAATCCTAGCGGGGCACGAGGAGGCCCATTGGTCACCCGCCAACCTAACAGGAGGCGAAATTGAACTGGAACATTTGGATAAGACAGGCGCACCGGTGGCTGTCCATCGCTTTCATTCTTATCGTCGTCGCGATTTTTGGCGCGCTGGGCCTCGGACGGGAACCCGCCGAATGGGTATATTTTCTGCCACTGTTCCCGCTGGCGTTGATGACCGCGACCGGCCTTTACATGTTCGCACTGCCTTATGCAGCGAGGCGGCGCAGCGAACCGGTCGACTGATGCCAAATGCGGGCGAGTTTGTGCCCTGTCGCCGGAAACCCTGCCACGGCAGAGGCAATCATCCTGCTTCGTCCTTGGCGAACCATGCGGCAATTTCCGGCATGTGACGCTCGAATCCGCCGGGGATGAACACGTTCAGGAGGCGAGCGCAGGTCGCGCCAGGATTGCGAAAATCATGGGTGACGCCGGCGGGTATGCGGATGAAGGATCCCGCTCCATGCGCCGACCACGCCTCGGCGACCAGAACCTCGGGCGTTCCCTCCAGGACATAGAAGATTTCGTCATTCATCTCATGGCTGTGCGCGCCGACGCCCTCCTGTCCCGGCTCAAGTATCCATTCGGAAACGGAATACCGGCTTCCGGTCTCGGATTCGTCAGCTTTGAAGACCGCGGTCAGCTTTCCCATCGCGTATCGCCGCCCGCCACCGGCGGGCAAGGCGATGACGTCAGATGGAGACATGACGTCGCGTCTGGCTCGGACCGGTGGGCCGCTCATCTGCCGGTCTCCTCGGTCCAGCGCCGCTGCATCTCGTCCGGGCTGAGCCGTTCCATGGTCTGTGACAGCGTCCATCTGTGGCCGAACGGGTCCAGCACCATGGCGTTACGTTCGCCGAAGCTCTGATCGGTCGCGGCGCGCAAGACCGTCGCGCCGGCTCCGACAGCCTGCGCCAGATCTTCGTCGACCGCTTTGGTCGACAGGTGCAACGTCACCGGTGAACCACCGATCGTATCGGGGCATAGGGCCCCGAAATCGGGATACTCATCGGCGAGCATGACGATGCTGTCACCGATTTTCAGTTCTGCATGGCCGATCCTGCCATCGGAAGGATCGGTCATGCGGAATTCTTCCGTCGCCCCAAAGGCCGCGATGTAGAAGGCGATGGCCGCTTCGGCATCTTTCACGACGATGTAGGGGATGACCGTTGTGATCGCAGACATGATTCATCCTTGTCATTCTTTTTTATTTACGTTACGTCTCGTAATGAAATGAGTCAAGTTGTGCCGGATCAAAAAAAGCCTCGCGGTCGCCCGCCAAGCCAGGCCGCCCGGATTCGGGCGTTGTCGGCGGCGCACGATATTCTGATGGGGGAGGGTTTCGGTCGTCTGTCGATCGAAGCGGTGGCGGCAAAGTCTGGGGTTGGGAAACCCACGATCTATCGCAACTGGTCGAACGCCTGCGAACTTGCCATGGCGGCACTGATGACGGGTCAATCGCCCGAGCCAGCGGAAAAAGCAGGCTCACTTAAATCCAGCCTGACGGCGCAGATGAGAGCGCTGGTGAGCGCATTCGCAACGACGCGCGGACGACAGATCACGATGGCACTGGCGGCCGCGGATCCGGAAAGTGAAATGACCAAGGCATTTCGCAACCAGATAATCCTGTCGAGCCGCGAGACAGGACGCGGTCTGATCGAGCGGGCCGTTCACAGGGGCGACATCGCCGAACCGCGCGACATCGAGGTCATTCTGGATATTATCTACGGGCCCCTTTTCTACCGCCTGCTGGTGGGCCATCAACCCTTGGACGAGAGTTTTGCCGATCGCCTCGTTTTGACAGCTCTGACAGTTCTAGAGTGACTGAATGCACTGCGGGAAAGCCGGCTTGGCCATACTGCGATGCCGGCATGAGATAGCGCGGTGCGGGCAAAGGCATTTCGCGACACGATTGACAGCATCTTGGTTCGACGCGCATCTGCCCGACAGGCTTGTAGATTGCCTGAAATCGAAGGATCAGGTCTTGCCCAGTTTATCGAGATGCTGGCGGATATGTGCCGCCTCGGCGGCAGTGCCGGCCAGGGCGATGGCGCGGCCGAAGGCATCCCGGGCTTCGGCCGGGCGGCCGAGTTGTTCAAGAAAGGCGCCGCGGACACCGTGGAAGTAGAAGTAACCGTCGAGGGCATCCGCCAGCGGCTCGACGAGTGCGAGAGCCGCCGCAGGACCCTGAAGTTTCGAAATGGCGACCGAGCGGTTCAGTGTGACGACCGGCGAGGGAGCCCGCCGTTCAAGCGCGGTGTAAAGCGCGTCGATTCCGGCCCAATCGGTCTCTTCGGGCCGTTTGGCGCGGGCGTGGAGCGCCGCAATCGCGGCCCGGATCTGATATGGACCGGGCTGGCCATGGCGCATCGCCTTGTCGAGCATGGCGAGCGCCTCGGCGATCATTTCCGCGTCCCAGCGAGTCCGGTCCTGATCGTCGAGAAGGATCGGCATCCCGTCCTCGCCAAAGCGCGCGGCGCGGCGGGAATGCTGCAGCAGCATCAACGCGAGTAGCCCCATCACCTCGGGTTCGGCCGGAAAGAGGCGGAGGAGGAGCCGGGCGAGGCGGATCGCCTCGCCGCAGAGGGTGGCCCGTTCGCTTGACGGATCGGCCTCGGTATAGCCCTCGTTGAAGACGAGATAGATCATCGCGGCAACGGCACCGACGCGCTCGATGCGCTCCATTGGTCCGGGCGTCTCGAATGGCACCTCGGCGGCGGCGATCCGCGCCTTGGCGCGGGTGATGCGCTGCTCCATCGCGCGTTCGCCGACCAGGAATGCGCGGGCGATCCGCCCGACCGAAAGACCCGAGACGATGCGGAGGGCAAGCGCAATCTGCTGCGTCGCGGCCAGGTCGGGATGGCAGCAGATAAAGAGAAGCCGCAGGATGTCGTCCCGATAGTCGGCCGCATCAAGGCGCTCTGCAATGCCGGGTTCCACATCCTCCCGGTCCGAGATCACCGCCTCCTCAGGCAGGCCGGTCATTCGCGCGGCCTTCCGCACCTGGTCGAGCGCGGCGTTGCGACCGACGAGGATCAGCCACGCCTCGGCATCGCGCGGCGGGCCGTTTTTCGGCCACGACCGCAATGCGCGGAGCGAAGCCTCTTGAAAAGCCTCTTCGGCGAGATCGAGATCCCGGAAATAGCGCAGGAGCGCGGCGATCGCACGCGGACGCGCTGCGACAAGACGGGCCTCGATCCAGTCGGGGTCAGGCTCCGCCATCGGTCGGTTCTCTCTGGTCGGGTTCATAGAGCATCACCGGACGAACCTCGTAGGCGCCCCCGGGATTGGCCTGGGTGAGGTCGCGCGCGATCGTCAGCGCCTCTTCAAGGTTTGCGACATCGACAAGGTAGAAGCCAAGAAGCTGCTCCTTCGTTTCGGCATAGGGCCCGTCCACGACGAGATTTTCCACCTTTCGGAGCGTGGTCGCCGCACTGGTCGGCATCAGGCGGACGACCGGGCCGAAGTGCTTCGCCCATTTGGCATGTACCTTATGGAGGCCGGCCATGACTGCAGCGTCCTCCTCCTCCGTCCAGGCGCAGGTGACGGCTTCATCATGGTAGCAAAGGATCGTGTAGAGCATTTCCAGGTCTCCCGATTACTAGGACGGTAGGGCCGCCGCCAATCCGACAGGGCCAGCCGACATCCTCTCCAAGGAGTAGGCGGGGCGCGCGATGTTGGGAAGGGCCACAACCTGCGACCCACGGAGGATTGCCCGTGATGCCCGGTGTGCTGTCCGGTCCTTCGGCCTGCTAAGGCCCCAAGGCTGGGCATACAACTGCCGGTTCGTCTCGCGGTCGGTCCGGTCGTTCGTTGATCGCAACCGACCGGGACCGCGCGAGAAAATCTATTGCAGGATTTCTGGTTCGACGAGCCGGGCGAGCTTTCGGAG
>JAUIDM010000500.1 GCA_030428915.1 Alphaproteobacteria bacterium
TCACCGTAGAACTGCGGAGCGTTCAGCGGGTTGTACGTGCCATCGGTGGCCGGAGCGCCATCCATGCCGGAAGGCGTGGCGGGGGGCAGATACGAGCCGAACAACGCCTCTGCATTCGCACGATGGCCACCCATCTGGTGATTGACCTTGTCGGCCACGGTGCCGGGGGCGCCGCCGTTAGCGGCATCGCTCGCGCCGTACCGGCCGGGCGCACCTGCATTTACGATGCTGTAGGCGTCCATGAGGCCCATGCCGGGCTCCCACCCGTTCTCCATGAAATACCGCGCCACGGCACCATCGGCGCCGAGTTGGCTTCCGACCGGGTCCGACCAGTCCACGCCATATTGCTCTGCCTGCGGCTCGCCAAACTGGATCAAACCCCGGTGCTGCCCCCATTGCGTAGTCGGGCCGGCTTTCGTCGGGTCAAACGTCCCCGCGGTCTCGTAGGAGATGATCGTCCCCAGATCGACCGGGTCCATCCCGATCGCGTTCGCCGTGTCGAGCACGCCGGCGTTAAATCGCGTTGGGCCGTTCAGCGGGTTCGCGTTTCCGTTGGGCAGGGGCTTGCCGATGTTGAGTGCGGGCGTGGGCGCCGAGGGCGCAGCCCGTGGCCGACCAGCCGCAGCGCCGCCAACGTCCCGGAACAGGTCCATCATGTTCTGTGCGCCGGCGTTCTCACGCTGCGCCTTGAGCAGTTGCTCCCGCTTCAGAGCAGGCGTGAGTGTGTCGCCCCAAAGCGTGCTCGCCGCACGCTCGATCGCCCCGCTGAACGGGGACGAGTAACCCTGCGCGCTGACGAACTTCACCATGTCAAGGGACCGTTTTCAAAGAGGGTTTGCCGGCGCCGTAGTAGTACCCGCCAGCGGTGCCGAGGCCGGACAGGATCGCGCCGATGGGGCCGGGGCGGTTGCGAGCCGACGCAGCAGCCATCGCGAGGTCCTGGTAATGCGGCAGCATCGCGGCATCGGAACTGGAGAACTCGCCAATCGTGCCGATCTTGCGGCCGATATCCGTGGTCGCGAGGTCCTGCCCGAACAACGCGTCCCCGTAGCCGGAAGTCTTGGCCATAGCTTTCGCCCGGGCCTTCGAAGCAGCGCGGCCCTTGTCGGATTCGCTCTGGTAAACCTTCCCGATAACCGACGCGGCGCTGCCTTCGGTCGGGGCCGCAGCGGCCGGCGCGGTGGAGTCGATCGCCTCCGTCGAAGCCGCTTCCCGGACTTCGGTCGCCTTGTCGCGTTCCGCCCCGGCGGTTTCGGCCTCGGCCTTTGCCTGCCGCTCGTTGAACAATGCCGCTGCGTCGTCGGAACGCTGCTGATTGCGGTCCATGAACTGGTCGAGCCTGTTGTTCGACGCAGACACCATGGCGTCTTGCTGCTTCTGCACCTGGTTGGCCTGGATGGCGCTGCCCGCCGCCCCGGCCCCCATAAGCGCAAGTTCGAGCCCGGTGCACATGTGTCTATCCTCCGACGACACGGCTGGAGCCCGAGCCCGACGCCGTTGGCGCGTTGCTCCGGTAGGGCTTTCCCGCCGAGTTTTGTTGCGCAGTGCGATACGCGAGGTACGGCGCAAGCGCCCCCTCGAACACGGCACCGATAGGTGTGAGCGTGGGCGGCGCGGCCAGTGTCGTGGCAGCGCCAACGGCCCGCGCGCTGATACCTGCCGGGTCCGCCGACGCCCGGTTCAGCGCGTAAAGATCGCTTTTCTGGTTTTCGACACGGCCGCGAAGCTGAGACGCTGCGTCCTGTGCCTGGCTGGTGATGAGCGCGGCGTTGTCGGCGTAGACCCGCCCGAGGTCTCCGAACGTCTGCGCACCATGTGTGGAATCCAGAACACCACGATCAGCCAGGGCTGCGGTCAGTTTGCCGCGCGCATCCCCGAACTGACGGTCAAGCTCCGGTCGCTGATAGTCCTCGATGCTGCTGGCGTAGTCGCCGTAGTAACCGTCATCGTACTGCGTGAACGCCTTGTCGATGCGCTTCTGGCCGCGTTCGATCTTGCGTTCCCGCTTTTCAGCTTCCTTGCGCGCCCGCTCTTCCGATTTTTCGGCTTGTTCTGCCGCGTCGGAGCCACCACCAAAACACATTGCCCTGCCCCTTGAACAGAGACGTCACGGGGGCGAAACCGGACAGGACACCGCCTACCTACGAAATACACGACAAATGCGACAGAAGCAACCTATCCGACAAACAGGAACTCCCGCTTCATGCCCTCTCGTCGCTGCAATTCAAAGCCCAGAATCTCAAGCCAGCGCGTGTTCTTGCAAACGCGGCAACCCGTTTTACAGAATGGACAGGTAACATCCACTTCA
>JAUIDM010000101.1 GCA_030428915.1 Alphaproteobacteria bacterium
ACGGTGCACCCTGATCCCATGTTCGCGTTCCAGCGTGGCTCGAAGCTCGTCCAGCGTTGTTGCAGGGCGGGCTTCCATCTGCTCGCGTACCCAACCGGCCACAATGGCCAGCTTGCCATGACCACGGCGGCCTTGGGGCTTCGGCTCAAGGCGACCGGTTTCCCGCTTCAGCTTGACCATGTCGTTCACGAACTTGACCGACACACGGAAGTGCGCGGCTGACGACCGGTGTGAATTGCCCTCTTCGACAAAGGCGACAACTCGCTCGCGCAACGCAAGAGGATGTGGTTTGCCCATTTGCGACCTCCATATCTGCTCACAGACATGGAATCACAGATCAGATCGCGTGGGAACATGAATCCGGACAGACAAGACACGCTATAAATAAATGATGTGTTCACCAATGGTTGCGCCTACGTCGAAGGATGATTGTGGTCCATCCGAGTTTCCCTAATCACATATGATAAAGAAATGTGGTGACTGTTTTTGCCATGCTTATGCTTTAGCTTGTTCTCGAACCAAGCGGCCGTGAAGCCTAAGCTGCACAAGGATTTGAGGCATGAATGACTGACGACTATTCCAGACGAGACCCCGAGCGACCGCTTAAGCAAGAGGAGGTTCTTTCTTTTAAAGTGGTTCAGCGAACGATGCCATTGCATGCGGTTACAGACGAGTTCAGACTCATGAAGAGCTACCTCAGGACCGAATTGACTGCCCAAACCGCAAAACGGGTATGTGAAAAGTCCGGATCACACCTCCTCAAGATGGTTAGCGCTAGAACGGAAGGCGACAGCGCCGTTCTTTACATCGAGCCTGCCGGCGCAAATAAACGGCCGAGAATCCTTCCGTCTGTCAATGCCGCTGACATCGCGTTTTGTAAGGTTCTCTACCGGCCGCTTGCGCTTGAGATCGAAGGGCGTTCAGCGCGCAGCGTTGTTGACGATATCATGAACCCAGACGACCAGTCCGACGCGGTCCTGCGCGCCTTCGCGTCTGTGTTCGGGCAGGACGTCCTGGATGCGGCTTGCGAAGCCCTGCTCGACAGACCGAAGCATGTCACGAAGCTTTCGGCTGGCGAATTTCCGATCATCTTCGTGCCTCGCGCGTCGGGCGAAGACCTGCAGCTGACACCGGTCTCGCCGGCAACGGCATTCATGGGCGTGAAAGCGGCAATCAATAAGCTCTACGAACGCAAGAAGGCTGCCGGCCTGCCCCTTCCAAGGCGTGGCGCTTTCGAGACCCAGTCGATCAGCTCGAAGCCACAGAACATCTCGGGTGCAATCGGCGGTCCACGAAAGCGGGTCATGGCCCATCTTCCGCGGGTCATGGAGCAGACCGATGCCGAAATGCACCGTTACGTCCATGGCGGTTCCTTCCCCCGCTGGCGAGACGATGCCGTTGCGGAATGGGTCATTCGCTATGCCGACATGCTCGAGGCAGACAAGACCTACAACAACCGTGACACACGGGCGGCACTCGACAGGACCGCGGATCGCCTGATCCGGGACGCTGCAGACTTCATTGCCGAGACGGTCGAAGAAGCACATTTTGTCGTCAAAGAGGCTGGCCGCAGTCCCGACGATATCCCGCACCCTCCGAAGCCTGACCGCGTGCTCCTGCGTCGACCCTGGCCGAATGATGATTTCGATAAAGCCCGCAAGGCCCTGGCCAGCGCCCATTTCCAGCACCGCTTCATGAAATTCAAGGACACCGAGAACGCATGATCTTCGTTGCGAAAAACATCCAGGCAGCCCGCGTCAATCTCCTGATGAACGATTATGCCGCTGGCTTGCCGAGCCCGTTGTCTTTCATCGGCTTGGCGGATGCGATCGTGCGTGATCTCGGGCTTACACCCTGGTCAGGGCGCGTGATGCCGATCCTGCACCGCGTCACGCCTTCGGATGGCCGAACCAAGCCTGAAATGGAAAACAAGTCCGGATCCTTCTCTCCGATCGAGACGATGGAAGACATGGTCGGATCGGTCGATCTCTCTCTGCTCTTGGATATTCCTGAATGCGACAGCGCCACGGATCTTGCGGATGCGCTTATGCGCCGCCGGATTGCCGGTGGTATCATCCAGAACGATCGGATCAAGGTCGACGTGTCACCGCCCGATGGTAGCGCTTTCAAGGGTTTGCGGCGCGGCTACGCCTTACTGCCGCCCGATCCTGGTCGTCCTGAGACCTGTAAGGTCAGCGCGGGGGATGACGAAAGCTTCACCACAGTCCTGGACACACTCTTCCCGGATGAACGGAAGCCGGGATCAGGATGGTTCGTGCCTGTCGCGGCCGGCTACCATCTTCTGGAAGGCCCTGATGAGGCGCCTCGGCGAATTCGGCGCCGCGATCCCGACATTCCGCATGTCTTCGCCGAACCGATCCTCGGTCTGGCCGAGCTTGTCTCTGTCCGAAATTCTCGCCTGACCGGGCTGGCGGAGGCCAATCTGGCTCCCCTGTTCTGGTCCTGGACCGTCGAGGGCGATCACCTCTTCGGTCATCCATCCTATCTATCCAACGCCATTCACAAGGAGGACATCGTCTATGGCTAAGGCTCCCAAGGCTCCCACCGGTCCGTCGTTCGAGACGGGCATGCTCGCCTATGCCCGCTCGGTCCAAATTACCGAAGGGCTCTTCTTCGCCACGTCTTCTGAGGATGCCGCGAAGAAGACGCCGATTGAGGTTCTCGAAAAAGGCGTCCGCGGACAATCTTCCGAGGACAAAGCCAAGAACCCTGGCAAGAGCAACCCACAATCGGTTGAATATGCGGTGATCCCGCAAGGCCATGACGGCGTGGAACTGTCCTTCTCGATCCGCTTCATGCCGCTTTCCCTGCGCCCACACGCCTGCGGCAACACCAATGTTGGCGAGACCCACGTCCGCCTCGCCTCCGGATACAAGGCTGCAGGCGGGTATTCCGTCCTAGCGGAGCTCTTCGCCTGGAACCTAGCCAATGCCCGTTTTGCCTGGCGCAACCGCTTCCAGGCCGATGCCATGACCGTGACGGTCGCTTTTGAAGGGCGCGAGATTGCCTTCGACCCGTTAAAGCTGTCGCTGGAAAAGCCTGCCGGCCCAGAGGTCATGCAGGATGCGATGATTTCCGGAAGCATGGACGATCTGGCAGCGCTGATCGACGGGATCGCCCATGGTCTGTCCAACACGGACAAGGAGGCGTTCACGGTATCGGTGCGCTGGAACGCACCTATGCTGGCGGGCCAGGAGATCTTTCCCTCGCAGGAATACGTGCGCGATGCGAAAAAGGACGACCAACTCAGCCGCATCTACGCCAAACTTCCGACGCGGATCGAGTCGCGCACGATCGGCCAGGCCTCGATGCACAGCCAGAAGATCGGGGCAGCCCTGCGCCATATCGATGTCTGGCATGGCAGCGACAGCCATGACGCCGCGGTCGCCGTCAACCCTTATGGCGGCGTCCAAGAGACCAGCGATGTCCTACGCTCTGCATCGAGCAACGGTGGCGTGAAAAACAGCTTCTACGATCTGCGCGCGAAAGCTGCTCAGCTTCTCGAGGCCGTCGAGGCCGCGGCCAAACCGTCTGACCTCTCCGGTGACGTGCATTTCGTGATGGCGAACCTCGTCCGCGGTGGCGTCTTTGGATCCAGCTCCAAGAATGCCGAGGCAAATGGATGACAGAGCGCTTGAACGAAGGGAAAGGGCGGTGCCATGGCACCGCCCGGCTGCTGATCAAACCGGTTCAGGCGGTGATCGAGCTCGGGGCTGCGGGCGATGTCCGGGAAAAGGCTCTCAACGCGGTTCACCACGCGAACCGGCACGGGTCCGTGAAGGACTTCATCGCCGTGGCGCTTCCAACCATGCGAATGGGACGCAATTGCATGCTGGCCGGTAGCGAGATTGAGCTCATCGGTTCTGAGGCAAGCCTGGGCACGTTATCTGATCTTGACGGCATCAAATCACTCATCCGGCGTGGAATGGTGCAGCCTCTGGAGATCGACGAGGCGTTTCTGGAGCCTGGCGAAATCGGAGCGGCATACGTGCGGGATCGTCTCTGCGAAAAATACACATCTGGCTGGCTCCGCCGGAACAAGGCCCGGGCTGATCGGCGTGGGAAGCCATGGCAAGAAAAGAGCGCCAAAGTCCGGGGGAACGATTTGACCGCGTTGTCCCTGCGCTATGGGAACGCCGTCCTGCATGTGCGCCAGGTGATCGCGGAGATGACCGATGCGCCTCTCATGGTCAGCACCTACGGCTTTTCCAGCCCCGTCTCAAACCAGATGGCGGTTCTCCCGGTCTACCCTGACGCGGCGCGCGAAGGCGATGATGCGGCATAAGGGCGGTCCACGCTTGCTCGCAACGGACCGGGAAGGCGCGCTCTACCTCGAGCGCGCCCGTATCCGCGTGGATGGCGGCCGGATTGTTTATCACATCACCGACGATGAACATCACCGCGAATACAACATCCCCCACGTGAACCTGGCGGTCCTGTTCATGGGCCAGGGAACCTCGATCACGCAGGACGCGATGCGTCTTCTTGGAGAAGAAGGCGTCCATCTCGCGGTGACCGGATCCGGCGGATCGCCCATGCATATGGGCGCGCTCACGACCTACACGGCGACGCGCCACTTTCGGGAGATGCTTCCCGTCTACCTGGAAGAACGGCGATCGCTCGCGGCCGCGAAAGCCGTCATGCGGGATCGCTCGGAGCGGATGAAAAAGATCGGCGGCGCCTATGCCCGAAAATACTTGAAAGTGCGGGAGACTAACGGGCTGAACAGGATCTGCATCAGGCTCGCGGAGGATGTCGCAGGCGTTCGGGACATCCAGCAGCTACTGGGTGTCGAGGGTCAGTTCTCGAAAGCTTGTTACGCGGAGTTTTCCCGCATGTCGGGTGTCGACAAGCACGGCAAGTTCCGCCGCGACGCGGGATCGGAGGGAAAGCCGGACACGAAGGACCCCATGCAGCAGATTAATCAACTGATCGATCACGGGAACTACCTTTGCTACGGCATGGCTGGCGCTGCCCTCTGGGCGCTTGGGATCCCGCCACACATGTCGATCTTTCACGGCAAGACGCGCGCGGGCGGTCTCGTTTTCGACCTTGCCGACGGCTTCAAGGACGCGCTGGTCCTTCCACTCGCGTTCGCCTCGGTCCTGTCCAAGCGCGATGACACACCGGAAAACACTTTCCGAGCACGCATGATCGACGCCTTCGACGACAGGCAGATCCTGAAGGAGGCGATCGACACGGTGAACCGGATGATCGCTGCCGGTTTGCCAGAAACGAGGCCATCTGGCGTGGGGTCCTCCGATGCGTGAGATCATCGCCGTCTGCCGCTCCACGAAGAAGGCACGACCGAAGGTTGCACAGACCCTCGATCGGTATTTCTGGCGCATTGGAGACCGGACCTGGCGCGGGAGAGCCACGAATGCCTGCCTTGATCGCGTCACGCGCGAGTTGCGCAAGGAGGCGACACGGAACACGGCCGTCGTTTTGCATGAAATCCGTAGCGCCCATGAAAGCCGTGTTCCGCTCATCCGGATCGGGGCTAAACACGCCTTCTCCGAGACCGGCATCGCGCCCGTCGCCTCCCGGCCGGCGCAGATCACCAAATTCCAGACAGCCTCTGTCAATCGCTCCATTGTCCGCATTGCCGCGCTGTTTCATGATCTCGGGAAAGCCACGGTCCTGTTCCAAGACAAGCTGCAGCGCGCGCTCAAGGGCGGCGCACCGGAAGCCGATCCCGTGCGCCACGAACTGCACTCCGCTGCTGTCTGGGATCACCTGTTCGGCAAGACGCTGGATGAGGCGCTTCCAAAAACCCTGTGCGATTTGCGTAGTCAAGACATCGACACCGCATGTGATGCGGTCCGACGTCCTTTGGGTGTCATCGCGATGCACCCTGAAAGCCCCCTGCCTTTCGATTTTCTGAAACGAGAGGGCAGTCTCGCGCATGCAATCGGCATGCTCATCCAGACGCATCACCGACTGCCCGATGGGGGAAGCAATCTTCTTGAAACCCTCGCTGCGCGTCACGTCAGGCAAAACGATGACTTCGACAACCTGCGCGACATGGCGATCGCGGCCGGCACGCCTTTCTGGCACGAAACATGGTGGCTGGATGCCCTTCGGGCGGACGCTGAAGCGTTGCATGCCGGTCAGGCGACTATCGGTCTCGACGTGTTCCTCCGCGCCGGCCTGATGATGGCCGATCATTTTGGGTCCGCGAGCAAGCAGCCATCCGAATGTCACCCTGAGCACCTCGCGAACACACTGCCAGGACCAGACAGGCGAGGTTTTGTGGCCGCAGACAGTCTCAGCCAGCACGTTCGCCGCGTTCACGCCGCGGCGCGACATGGCGTCGATCTGTTCGAGCGATATGCCGATGGCTTTCCGGCACTCGATGAGGCCGACGTCCCAACGGATATCGCCTGCCCTGCTCTCTCGGAAAATCCACGGTTTAGGTGGCAATCTGACGCCGCGCGCGCGGCAAGGGTGCTCTGCGAAGCTCATGAGGGGGGCTTCTTTGCCTGCCTGATGGCCGGAACAGGAACAGGAAAAACTCGCGCCGCACCGACGATCCTCGCGGGCGCCACCTTTGGTGATGCACGGCCCGAGCGGCGCGCATTCCGCATGAGCCTCGGGCTCGGCCTGCGTGTTCTGGCGACCCAATCGGCGACCGAATATGTATCAGATCTCGGGTTCAACGACCAGGACGTCTCTGTTCTGGTTGGTCAGGCTCCGCTGTCCTTCGCGCATGGCGTTCAGGAGGACGAGCCTGACGCGACCGGATCGGAAAGTCAGATTGAGATCCCCGACTGGCTGAAAGTGGAAATGGCCACCGGCGGAGTGCCCGATCCGGGCGACGAACGGGAGGCAGATTGGCTGAGGTCCTTGTCTCTCGATACGGGCCGTGGCCTGCCTGCGTTCTTCGAGAAGATCCTGTCGGCCGCCGATCCAGGCAAGGGGAAAGGTCCCAAGGCTGCCGCGGCACGCCGACTCGTATCTCCGCCTATCATGGTCGGCACGATCGACCACCTCATGGGAGTCGCCGCACCCGTGAACTCTCGGTATCTCATGCAGTCCCTGCGAGTGGCAACGTCCGACCTGATCCTCGACGAGATTGATCAGTTCGAGGGCGAGGACATCGCCGCGATCGGCCGCTTGGTCTACCAGGCCGCTTCCGCTGGCCGGCGGGTTATCATCATGTCGGCCACCCTGACGCCGGACATCGCGCAAGCGCTTCACGCGGCTTACCGGGAGGGATGGTCCGTCTTCGCTACATCGCGCAGCGTCGCCGATCATGTAAATCTCCTGGTGACAGGGGACGCACTCGCGTCCTGCCGAACTAATCAGAATGGCGAGACCCTGGATGAAATCCTTTCGGAAAGCTCAGAGGTCACGCTGGCTGCATTGAAGGCGGCTCCGCCAGCACGGCGTGCGGAGATCCTACCGGCCTGTGAGGGTTGGGAGGAACTGGTCAGACAAGTTGATCAATCCTGCCGGTCGCTGCACATGCTCAATGCCCAAAGCATCGACGGGTTTCGCGTTTCTTTCGGCATGGTTCGGATGACCCGGATTTCACACACCGCAGCGCTGGCCGCGCAGCTTCCTTCAGGAGAACTCGACGATCACCTGCGTGTTGTGCTGTGCCTTCATTCCCAGTTTCCGCGACTGCATCGCGGCTGGATCGAGACACGGCTGAAGCGCGCCCTCACCCGTAAAGGCGATGACCCGAATGAAGGTTTGAAGTCCCTTTGCCATGCCGAAGATGTGTTTGAACGCGCGTCCGACGCGGGTGTGAAAAACATCGAGATCGTTCTTGTCACGTCTCCTGTCATCGAGACCGGGAACGACCTGGACTTCGACTGGGCGATCCTGGATCCGATTTCGACGCGCTCGATCATTCAGGCTGCCGGCCGGGTGTGGCGCCACCGGCCCGCGGCCGGGATCCATACGAACGTGCTCATCCTCGGGCGCAGTCCGATCGCGATGCAGGGCGGCAAGCTGGCCATGCCCGGTGTCGAAACCGAGATACCGCGCATAACGGGTGTTGGGACGCCGGATCTAAATACTTTCACGGGGAGGCTATTCAAGGATCTTATCGGGAACACCGATCTTTCTGTGATCAACGCCGCATCGATCTTGGAAACGACCGTGCCTTTCCCCTTGCGCGATGCGGAGATCGCCTTGCGCGAAAAGATGGTCGATGCGTCCCGTGACAACGCCGAAGCGCCGCTGGGCCGGTATATCCGTCGCGTGTCAGCGCGTATGACGCAGCGCATGTGCGTCGTGCGCAAGTTCCGGAGATCGGATACGCGATCGGTTCTCTACAAGCTTGTCGGAGATGATCTGCGGGAGGCCACCTGGTACCGGGATCTCGCGCCCGGCACGCGAAACAGCGAATTTCAACCTGCCAGCGCGGCCGCCCTGACTGTCGAAATCATGCCGGGGTGTTTCCTGTTCGATGCGATGACCGAGCGCGCCTGGCAGGAAATGGCGGGCGGCGCCGAGGTCGAGCCTCGCGAACTTGGCCGTGTTATGCAGGTGGAAATCTCCGATTATGGGGATGATCTTGAACCAGTGATGACATACACTGATTTTACAGGGTTCACGCGAGGTCTTTTCGAGGATCTTTTTTCGCCCTTTGGAAAAGCTGTTAAAAAACAATAGCTTATCTTCGCTGTTTGAAAATATAATTTGCTGTAGGTTCGGCACGTAAAACTCTGAATTCGTTTCTTTTATTCGAGAAACGGAAGCCCTCCCCGCCGGATAGGCGGCTGAGAGATTGAAACTGTAATGAATAGAGCATAAATTGACCCTCCCCGCCGGATAGGCGGCTGAGAGATTGCCTCGATCATGTCTTGGGTAATTGCGATGCCTCCCCGCCGGATAGGCGGCTGAGAGAGTCACAGCATACCGCGAAGGCATCCTGACAATCCTCCCCGCCGGATAGGCGGCTGAGAGAAGCATCATCGTTGTCGCCCGCGACGATAACAACCTCCCCGCCGGATAGGCGGCTGAGAGACGCCTGGCGGATTTATAACCGCGCTTTCAGACCCTCCCCGCCGGATAGGCGGCTGAGAGAAGCAAAACCTTGTAGCATCGCTGATGTATTTACCTCCCCGCCGGATAGGCGGCTGAGAGAAAACGCACGCCGCCGAGATCGTGACAACCTGACCTCCCCGCCGGATAGGCGGCTGAGAGATGTGTGGGCTGTAGGGCCGCGCTGCACTCTGCCCTCCCCGCCGGATAGGCGGCTGAGAGATAGCGGTCTGATCCGGTTCAAAGGAGGCTATCCCTCCCCGCCGGATAGGCGGCTGAGAGAAGACACAAACAGCCTGCTACCGGGCGAGCCGTCCTCCCCGCCGGATAGGCGGCTGAGAGACATTTCCCCGGACGGCATCACCGTGCAGACGTCCTCCCCGCCGGATAGGCGGCTGAGAGAAGCCCTGCATGTCGATCCAGTCGCCAGCCGCCCCTCCCCGCCGGATAGGCGGCTGAGAGAATCAAGCATGTCACAGATGGCCGTAAGCGTTGCCTCCCCGCCGGATAGGCGGCTGAGAGATGAGTTCGTCCAGCCCATCGGGAAAAAATGGACCTCCCCGCCGGATAGGCGGCTGAGAGAAGACCAGAGGCGTAGATTAGCAACGACGCAATCCTCCCCGCCGGATAGGCGGCTGAGAGAGAGGACAACAAGCGGGCGGCGGATATGTTGATCCTCCCCGCCGGATAGGCGGCTGAGAGAGTCGCAATCAATTTGCAAGGCGACACGTTCAGCCTCCCCGCCGGATAGGCGGCTGAGAGAGTTGCGGCAAACGCGCTGTCGGTTGTCTATGCCCTCCCCGCCGGATAGGCGGCTGAGAGACGGCTGACTTAAACCCGTGGCAAACGACACGCCCTCCCCGCCGGATAGGCGGCTGAGAGATGATGCGCTGCCATCTTCTGGCTATTACAGAACCTCCCCGCCGGATAGGCGGCTGAGAGAGTCCAGAAGCGTTGTCTGGATCGAGGGTGAAGCCTCCCCGCCGGATAGGCGGCTGAGAGATCGTATGGGCCGTATAGGGCGATGAGGAGGGTCCTCCCCGCCGGATAGGCGGCTGAGAGAAGGAACCGGATGGCGGGCCGACGGCTTGGCGCCTCCCCGCCGGATAGGCGGCTGAGAGATGCCCGCTGCGGGTCCGTCGCCGCATGACAATCCTCCCCGCCGGATAGGCGGCTGAGAGATGTATAGCTACAAGGTCAACGACAATGGCGATCCTCCCCGCCGGATAGGCGGCTGAGAGATGCACATAGAGTTTCACCCGCCAAACGCACGCCCTCCCCGCCGGATAGGCGGCTGAGAGATTCAGGCGCTCACGCATGATAAACATACCAGCCCTCCCCGCCGGATAGGCGGCTGAGAGATGAAGTGAAAACATGCGTGCGCTCCATTTAACAAAATAAATCATAGTGTTATAGATTGATGGCTTGAGGACCTGCGTACGCTTGCAGTCATAGCTTGATGTTTTATTGAAATTGAAAGGCTTGGAACCGAAGGAAGACCAGAGATCGCTTTTGGTGCGGCGATCCCCGCTCACGCTACTCATCTCCCATATGTTGTTGAGGTGTTCAAAAGGCACCACTAGGGCAAGGAGTGTCGCCATGCTCTATCAAAAGGTCTTCGGTGCAGTCTCAGATTATCTAATCGAGACAGCTCCAATATATTCTGCTAAACAGCGAAAGCATTAGAAGGGACTTGCCGAATGTCACAGAATACGTCGAAGCAGTCATCCGGGAACGAGGGGGGCAATGGTCAGCCAGACCGAGAAAGCCCCTACCCAAAGGACCACAAAAGCCCGTTGATGGAAGCAATCAAGGAACAACTGAAGAAAACCAAGGAAGCGAACAAACTGTAGAAACTTCCACAATCAACTTTGGTCAGCAAAACTCCTTTCCGTACGATGAGGGATTGGCGCAAAATCTAACCTGAGCTGTTCAAGCAACAGCCATATGATCTTCCAGAATGTGACAGATATGCTTAATGTGAAGGCCTATTTGGATGAATTTTCCAAAATTCTGGCTATTTCGCGATTTGTGTGGGTGGGCTGTTTTCCGGTCATGCGCGGCACCCACCAGATGTTGTGGTATAGGGTGAGGCTGGCAGGTGGCTGAGATTACCTGCGATCAGGTAGGCCATGAGGATGAGGTTCCGGGGTTTGCGATACCCTCTGGCGCGGGCCTTGGCCGCTTGGATTAGCCCGTTTATGGCCTCAACCGAGCCGTTGCTCAGCGCGCTGTCGAAGCCGTTCAGGATGCCGTTCCAGTGGGCTTTGAGGGTCAAGGCCAGCTTCTTGAAGGGAGCCAGCTTGCTGCGACGCGCCCAACGGAACCAGGCGGAGAGCTGCGCATCAGCCTCCTCGCGCGTGGTCGCGGTCATGAAGATATCCCGCAAGGTTTCCTTTAGCCGGAACGCGCGACCGGTCTTGAGATGCATGCGTGACAGCTCATGGTGTTGATGGATCTGCCGCTTGGTCCAGCTGTGCTTGTCCTTCAGCCACATCCATCGGCTGTTTTTGAGCGCAGGTTTTTCGCGGACCTCGGCGCGCCGCACCTCTTCGAGCGCAGCATTCGCCAGCTGGATGACATGGAACCGATCAAAGGTGATGGCCGCCTCCGGCAGATGCCGACCCACGCCTGCGATATAGGACTTGCTCATGTCGATGCAGGCAGCTGTGACGAGGTCAGGGTCACCGCCA
>JAUIDM010000102.1 GCA_030428915.1 Alphaproteobacteria bacterium
TGCGCCGTGCCGCGCGCCGCAGACTGGGGGAGAGTTTTGCCTATGCCGACTATACCGGCCTTCCCCGCTTGCGCGGCGTGCTGGCCCGCCGCCTGTCCGCGGATCGCGGGATGCAGGTCACACCGGATCAGATCCTGATCACACCGGGCAGTCAGGCCTCGCTTGCGCTCATCGCGCTCGCCCTTGCCGATCCCGGCGACACGGCACTGATCGAAGAACCTGGCTATGCCGGTGCGCGGGCCGCCTTTCGTGGCGCGGGCCTGGCCCTGCACCCTTTGCCCGTCGATACCGAGGGCGCCGATTTCACCGACGCACCGCCCGCACGGTTGGCTTACGTCACGCCCGCGAACCAGTATCCGATGGGCCACCGCCTGTCGCTGCGCCGATGGGCGCAGGCGCTCGACTATGCGCGGGCCGTCGACGCCCTCCTGGTCGAGGATGACTATGACAGTGAGTTTCACTGGCAGGGGCGCGAGATTGCCGCGCTGCAGGGCCTCGCGCCCGACCGGGTGATCACGCTTGGGACCGCCGCCAAGGCGCTGATGCCCGCCTTGCGCATCGGCTGGATCGTCGCGCCGCCACATCTGGCAGAGCCGTTGCGCGCCGCCCAGCGAAATCTGGGCCTCGCCGCCAATCTGCACACCCAATCCGCGCTTGCCGACTTCATGGATCAGGGCCGCTACCGCGCCCATCTGCGCCGCATCGCCAAAGTGTACGGCGAACGCGGCCGGGCGCTCGCCGCCGCACTCAGGGACATTCCGGGGCTGGAGGTCGCGGACCCGTCCGGCGGCGTCCAACTGGGGTTCCGTCTGCCCGATGGGTATGAGGGGGCGGCACTTGATGCGCTCCGGTCAGCCGGGTTCGGCACGGCGGCACTGTCCGATTATTGCATCGGCAGGCCACAAGAAGGGTTGATTTCTGGCTTCGCCGAAGCAACGCCCGAGCGGATAAACCGGTTCACGGAGATAGTGTGGCGGGTCCTGTCCGAAAGCGCGGCGGGGTGATCCCCTCGCTACTTTCCGCCCCCGGTGAAGGCATCCTTGAACTCATCCCTGAGCACGTTTTTCTGCACCTTGCCCATCGTATTGCGCGGCAAGGCCGCTCTGATCGCGATAAGCTTCGGCTGTTTGAACCGCGCAAGCCTGTCACCCAGAGACGCCTGAACCGTGGCGATGCTCAATTCCGCCCCGGCCTCCGGCACCACCACCGCCACCACGCCTTCACCAAAATCCGGATGCGGCGCACCGATGACCGCGCTTTCCAGAACGCCCGTCAGGTCGTCGAGCGCCAGCTCCACTTCCTTCGGATACACATTGAACCCGCCCGAGATGATCAGATCCTTGCCCCGCCCGACGATGGTGACATAACCGTCCTCGTCGACGATCCCGAGATCGCCGGTGATAAAGTACCCGTCGGGGCGCAACTCCTCGGCCGTCTTTTCCGGCATGTTCCAGTAGCCTTGGAAAACATTCGGGCCGCGCACCTCGATGGTGCCGATCTCACCCCTCGGCAATTCAGCGCCGGACGGACTGCAAACCTTCAGCTCCACCCCCGGCAGCGGAAACCCCACCGTGCCCGCCCTACGGTCGCCGTCATAGGGGTTCGACGTGTTCATGTTGGTCTCGGTCATGCCGTAGCGCTCTAGAATGCGGTGTCCGGTCCGCGCCTGCCATTGCCGGTGGGTTTCGGCCAGCAAAGGAGCGGAACCGGAGATGAAAAGCCGCATATTCTTCACGAGGCTTTGGGTCAGGCGCGGATCGTCCAGAAGCCGTGTATAGAAGGTTGGCACGCCCATCATGGCGGTGGCCCTAGGCAGAAGGCGGACCACCTCGCCCGCATCGAACTTCGGGAGGAAGATCATCGGACAGCCCGCCAGAAGCGCCACGTTGGTAGCGACAAAAAGCCCGTGGGTGTGGAAGACCGGCAAGGCGTGGAGCAGCACATCCCGTTCCGTGAACCGCCAGTAATCAACCAGGACCTCTGCATTTGACAAAAGGTTCGCATGGCTCATCATCGCGCCTTTGGACCGCCCCGTCGTGCCAGAGGTGTAGAGAAGCGCAGCAAGGTCGGTGGCGCCTCGATCTACCGGGGGTCCGGGCTCCGCCGTGGCGGCAAGATCAGCGAAAGAACCACTACCATCCGCATTCAGCACCATCAGCCGCGCGCCGCGTTGGCTTGCCACGGGCGCCAGCGTCGCCTCGGCCCTGCCATCGCACAAGAGCAGCTTCGCCCCCGCATCGTTCACGAAATAAGAGATTTCGGCCGGGGTGTAGGCCGGGTTCAGCGGCAGAAAGACCACGCCTGATCGGATCGCTCCGGCAATGACCGCGAGCATATCCGGGCTTTTTTCCAGTTGCAGCGCCACCCGGTCGCCCGGTTCCAGCCCCACCTGAACCAGCGCCCCGGCAAACCGCGCGGCGCGCGCCGAAAAATCCGAATGGCTTACCCGCGCCCCATCCGGCAGGATCAGGAAATCGGCCGGACTGCCCTCATGCCTTCCGAAGAGCGCATCATAGAGATGGTTTGCCATGGCCCTGCCCCGTCCTCTGCTTCCACCTGGTCCAGATATCTCCGCCAGCGGCAGGAATCTAGCGTTGCGCCCGGCCCGCGATCAGGCTGACTGCGAAGAGGCCGGCCGACGCCACGACGATGGACGGACCGGCAGGCGTGTCAAACCGCAGTGAAAGGGCAAGTCCCAACAGCACCGCAACGCTGCCAAGCCCCACGGCCCAAGTAGCCATTGCCTCTGGGCTGCGCGCGAACGAGCGGGCGGTGGCGGCCGGAACGATCAGCATGGCGGCGATCAGGAGCGCGCCCACGATCTTAAGCGCCACGGCGACGACAAGGGCGAGCGCCAGCGTGAGCACCATCTTTTCGCGTCGTGGATCAAGCCCGGAGGCCTGAGCCAGTTCCTCATTAACCGTCGCGGTCAGAAGCGCGTTCCACCGCCATGCCAGAAGTGCCAGCACAGCCGCTGAGCCCGACCAGATCCAGACCAGATCGGTCTTACCGACGGTCAGAACATCGCCGAAGAGATAGGAGGAGAGGTCCACCCGCACCGACGGCATGAAGGAAACAGCTACCAGCCCCAACGCCAACGCCGAATGGGCGAGCACCCCGAGCGCAGTGTCCGCCGCCCTTCCCTTTCCGCTCAACCCTGTCACGGCGAGCGCCATGGCCAAAGCGACAATCGCGGTGCCCGCCGCGACGGGCAGAGAGGTTGCAAGCGCCAGTGCCACGCCGAGGATTGCCGCATGGGCCGTAGCATCACCCATATAGGCCATGCGCCGCCAGATCACGAAGGCGCCCAATGGCCCAGCAGCCAGCATCAGGCCAATCCCCGCGAACGCGGCACGCAGGATGAAATCGTCAGGCATGTTCACCCTCTCGCGCGTGGTCATGGCTGTGATGGTCGTGATGCCCGTCGCAGGTGTCATGGTCATGGTCGTGAACATGCCGATAGAGCGCCAAAGCGCCCCCTGTGCCAAGCCCGAAGAGCGCCCGGTATTCCGGCGCGGCCGAGACGATATGCGGCGCACCCTCGCAGCAGACATGACCATTAAGGCAGATTACCCGGTCCGATGCGCTCATCACCACATGCAGGTCGTGGCTGACCATCAACACAGCCACGCCGGTCTCGCCTCGCACCTCCTCCACCAGCCGGTAAAACGCCGCGATCCCAGGCTGATCGAGGCCTTGTGTGGGCTCGTCGAGGATCAGAATCTCGGGCCGAGCCAGAAGCGCACGCGCCAGAAGCACACGCTGCAACTGCCCCCCGGACAGGCCGGATATTTGCCGCCCGGCTATGCCCGGCACGCCGGTCCGCTCGAGCACGGCCGCCGCCTCATCGGGCCGGACCCAGCGCGGCAGGGACAGGAACCGACCCACCGTCAACGGGAGGGCCGCATCGATGTGCAGCTTTTGGGGAACATAGCCGATGCCAAGGCCGGGCGCGCGCGTAACCTGGCCATCATGGGCGGGCTCGAGGCCGATCAAAGCACGGATCAGCGTCGATTTGCCTGACCCGTTCGGCCCGACAACCGTCACGATCTCACCCGCGCCTATGGTAAAATCGACATGGCTCAACACGGTATTCGCACCGTGGCGAACGCTCAGCCCCCGCGCTTCGATCAGTGTCACAATGCTTCCCCGGAACAGCCGGGACAAAGGCCCAGGGCTTCGACGTTCATGCGTTCGACGACAAAACCGATCCCCTTGGCCGAGGTCTCCATCGCCTCGCGCACCGCGCCCGCAGGGGCTTCGGCCACAGCATCGCAGGATCTACAGATAAAAAAGGCCGGGCTATGTTCCTCGCCCGGCGTCATGCAGGCGGTGAAGGCATTGAGGCGGCGGATGCGATGTGCAAGGCCCTGCTCGACCAGAAAATCGAGCGCGCGGTAGGCAACCGGCGGCTGGTTACCGAAGCCATCTTCTGCCAGCCGCTCCAACACTTCGTAGGCGCCCATCGCACGATGGGATTCGAGCAGTATCTCCAGCGTCCGGCGCCGGACCGGCGTCAGCCGCGCCCCGCGTTCGGCGCTGATCTCCTCGGCCCGGCTCAGGGCATCAACGGCGCAATGGGCATGATCGTGATCTTCGAAGGCCAGCACCGGATCTAAGATTTGGCGGTCATTCATCACAATCCCCCCGGATCTCTTGACTTGTTATGCTATAACATAAGATATCGGCGTAGCACTGGCAATCCCGCAGACATACAGCTAGGACCCTCTCATGAATCGTGTCCTCAACACCGCCGCACTTCTGGCCGCAGCAAGCCTTCCCGCCCACGCGGAGGTTCCCGAAGTCGTGACCGACATCCCGGTCATCCATTCCCTCGTTTCGCAGGTGATGGGCGAACTCGGAACACCAGAACTGCTTCTCGATCAATCGGCGGATGCCCATGACTTCCAGCTGCGACCCTCGCAGATTCGTGCCCTGAACGGCGCGGACCTCATCGTCTGGACAGGTGCGGAAATTACGCCCTGGCTCGCGCGCAGCATGGACAGCAACAGCCAGGCGCAATCGCTTGACCTGCTGCATCAGCCGGGTACCACGCTCCGGACTTATGGCCAGTCCGCCCGGCGCGACGAGGCGGACAACCATGGCCATGATCGCGATCATGACGGTGAAGCGAATGATCATCACGACGCAGAGGAAGAAACGCACGATCATTCCGGCCTGGACCCGCATGCCTGGCTAGACCCCGATAACGCCGAGCTCTGGATCGGGCTGATCTCGGACGCGCTGGTCGCACAGGATCCCGGCAATGCGGTGGCGTACCGGGCGAATGCGTCTCTGGCCCAGACGCGGATCCAGACGTTGGACGAAACCCTGAATGCCGAACTGAAGGATGCTGGTACGGTGACGATCGTGGTCGCCCATGATGCCTATGGGTATTTCGCCGATCATTTCGGCCTGACCATCGCGGCAAGCCTTGCCGAAGGTGACGCCGCCGATCCTGGGGCGGCCCACCTGTCAGAGGTTCGCGCGTTGCTGGAGGAAGACGATACGATCTGTATCTTCCCGGAGGCAGCCCGCGACCCGGCACCCATCCATGCGCTCGCGGACGGTACCGGTGCCCGGATCGGCGCACCGCTTGACCCGGAAGGCCGCGAAGTCGCCCCCGGCCCGATGCTTTACGAGATGATACTGCGCACGATGGCCAAGGCCATTGTCGATTGCCAGGCGCAACCTTGACGGCCGCCACGATTTCGGGCCGGGCCATATGACATGAACCAGTGCAGCATGATCTATGATGACCGACCCTGCGCACTCGGCGAAGGGCCTTTGTGGCACCCCGAACGCCGGCAGTTGTTCTGGTTTGACATCCTCAGCAGGCGCCTTCTGACCCGCGACGGCGACACGGCCAGGCATTGGCAATTCGATGAATATGTCTCGGCCGCAGGCTGGGTAGATCGTGAAACCATGATGATAGCGTCCGAGACTGGTCTTGATCTCTTCGACATTCGCAACGGCATGTCGGAGCGGATCGCGAACCTGGAGGCAGAAAATCCGCGTACCCGCTCCAATGACGGAAGGACGGACCCATGGGGCGGGTTCTGGATCGGCACGATGGGGAAAGGAGCTGAAAAGGATGCCGGCGCGATCTGGCGTTACTGGAGGGGAGAGGTCCGGCGGCTTTACGCCCCGCTGACCATTCCGAACGCCATCAGCTTTTCCCCCGACGGCCGCCACGCCCATTTCGCCGACACCGCCACGGCAAAGGTCTGGCGGGTGGCTCTGGACCCGCGCGATGGATGGCCTTCCGGCACGCCGGAGCTTTATCTCGACCTCTCGGTGAAAGGGCTGAACCCCGACGGCGCGGTCTGCGATGCGGCGGGCAACATCTGGCTGGCCGAATGGGGAGCTTCCCGCGTGGCCTGCCATGCGCCTGATGGCAGCCTGATCGGCACGGTTAAGGTGCGCGGTCGTCATGCCTCTTGCCCTGCCTTCGGAGGACCGGATCTGCGCACCCTTTTCGTGACAACGGCGCGCCAGGGACTGGCCCCGGACCTGATCGCTGAGGAACCGTCAAACGGCTGCACATTCGCATGCGAGGTTGAAGCCGAAGGACTCGCCGAGCATCGCGTGATGCTGTGAAGCCGCTTGGGGCAGCAGGCGCCGACAATCTCTTCTCGGAGCCGACGCAGCCCGCAGAACCCACTGGGTTGCGGAAGATCTACCAACGGCGGAAAGGAATGGTGGCGCACCCGAAGAGATTCGAACTCCTGACCCCCAGATTCGTAGTCTGGTGCTCTATCCAGCTGAGCTACGGGTGCGTGCGGTGGCATTTAGCGAGCCCGGCCGGGCATTGCAAGGGCAAAACCCGCCGCCTCGATCAGAAGAAGGTTCAACGGGCTGCCGCGACCTCGCGGGGCGAAAGATCGCGCGGAAGGTGAATGACGAACTCGGTGCCCTCGGCATCCGATCTGAGCAGTTCAAGTCGGCCGCCATGACCGCGCACCAATTCGGCCGAAATGGCCAGACCAAGCCCTGTCCCGCCCTTGCGGATACCGCCCTGGAAGGGTTGAAACAGATACTCTCGCGCGCGTTCCGGCAGTCCCGGCCCGGTATCGCCGACACGCACCCACCAGCCGTCTTCCTCTTCGCCCGCGCCAATCTCGATCGTGCCTGGTGCGCCCGTCGCCTCGATCGCCTGCCGGGCGTTGCGGACGAGGTTGGTCAGGACCCTGTAGAGTTGTTCGTGATCGGCGCGGACCGCCAGCGTCTGGGGCACATCGATGACGAAATCCACCGCATTCTCGCCGGCCGCCAGCTTTTCGCTTTCGACCACGTCACGGATCAGCGTCGAGAGCATGAAGCGCGTCAGGACGGGAGGAGGTTCCTCGGCCTTGCCGAAGGCGAGCGTGGATTCGCAGAGCCCCACCGCCCGGCTGATGGAATTGACGAGCTTCGGAGCGGCGCGTTTGACCATCGGGTCGTCGCTCGTCTCCATCCTGTCGGCAAAAAGCTGTGCCGAGGTCAGGATATTGCGCAGGTCGTGGCTGACTTTGGCAACGGCACCGCCCAGCTGAGCCAGTCGGTCTTTCTGCCGGAGCGCCCCGGTCAGTTGATGCTGCATGCTCTGCAACGCTTCCTCGGCCTCGCGCAACTCGACTACCGTCGATTGCGGCTCGATCACCCGGCGGGCATCCTCCGGCGCCTCTGCATAGACGGACATATGGTTCACGACGCGCCGGATCGGCGTCACCAGAAGCCGCCTGACGGCGAGGAACAGGAGCGCGGCGGTGACGGCCGAGATCAGGGCCGAAAGGCCGAGAATGCGCAGGCCATAATCGATCATCGCGGCCCGCAGCGGCGCGGTTTCCATCGTCACCTCGATCAGCAGGCCCGCTTGCCGCACCGGGGCGCCGATCACCCGGATCACCTGGTTGCGCGGCTCCGCAAGGCAAGCGATGGCGTCGCGGATCAGCTCCCAGGCAGGCGCGTCGCGCAGGTCGAAACTCTGTTCGATCGGCGCCGGGATCGGCGATGATAGGACCAGCTGGCGCACCTCGTCCCGGCGCAGGACGACGTTATAGACCTCGGCATTGGCGAGAAGTTCGCGTTCGAGGCTCTCATCGATCATTCCGTCGGTCGCGAGCAAAGCCAAAGAGGCAATCTGCGCGCGTTCGAGGCGCGACATGATGTAATCTTCGCGGAACCGCGCCACCGAAGGCACAAAGATCATGATCTCGGCCACCATGACGAACGCCATGGTGAGCAGAAGGAATCGGCCGGACAGAGTGTTGAAAAGCATCAGTGGTGCCTTGGCCCGCGTTCCGCAGCCGCTCCCTCGTTCGTTGCGTGGCCCGTTCGGGTCGATACTAGAATAGGCATTCATTGCAGGGGATTAAACCACTACTCTTGTCCACACGGCTCCAATCGAACGCTGTATGCCGACGCTTTACCCATTGCTGTCTGCCGAAGCGAAAAAAATGTGCAGGCGAGTTGACTTGCCATCCGCGCCCGTCTAATAGCCGGGCTTCGAATGATGCAGGCCTTCGAATCCCGATCCGGGTTTGGGCCACCGTAGCGGAGTTGCAGCGATGAAGCGCACTTTTCAACCGTCGAACCTTGTCCGCGCCCGCCGGCACGGCTTTCGTGCGCGCATGGCTACCAAAGCCGGCCGCAAGATCCTGAACGCACGCCGCGCGAAGGGCCGCAAGGTTCTCTCGGCCTGAGGCCAGCCGGAAAGTCAATGACATGACACCGCCGGAGGCACCCGTGCAAGGCCCGTTGGGCCGGGACACGGCGATGCCCCCGGCGGTTTTCGTTTGCCTGAAGGTCCTGTCGAAACGCTCCGATTTCTTGAAAGCGGCCCAGGCGAAACGTCGCGCCACGCCCGGTTTCTTACTGCAGGCCCGGAAGCGGCGCGAGGAAGAAGGCGATCCCGGTCTGATCCGGGTTGGATTCACCTGTTCGAAGAAAGTTGGCAATGCCGTAGCGCGCAACCGCGCCAAGCGGCGCCTGCGCGAAATCGCACGGCTGGTCCTGCCCCACAATGGCAGGCCCGGCTGGGACTACGTTCTGGTCGGTCGCCGGGACGACACCGCGACCCGTGACTTTGCCGCGATGCTGAGCGATATGGAGCGCGCGCTTGCCCATGTTCACCCGCCAGCCGCATGACGCCCCTTGCCCAACTCCTCGCCCTGCCGGTGCGTGCCTACCGCCTGATCTTCAGCCCCTGGATCGGCCATTCCTGCAGGTATCAGCCAACCTGTTCAGCCTACGCGCTGGAAGCGCTGGAAAAGCATGGCGGCATCAAGGGCAGCTGGCTCGCGGCCCGGCGGATCGCGCGTTGCCATCCGTGGGGCGGATCAGGCTATGACCCGGTACCACCGCCCGGCGATTGAGCTGGGACCAACGGGTCTTTCAGTGAAAGATTGCCCAGATTGGTCACCGTCCGCGTGGGAAACTCGTTGCGGTCCAGCCCGCCGCTGATCGTATGGAACACGTCCTGCATCAGCACCGCATCGTCGAAATACCAGGCGTGCGAATGCTGCGCATCGACCGGCAGTTTCGGATAGGCGGTCTTGAAATGCTCGCCGCAATAGACATTGGCGCTTTTCTCCACCGGCGGCTTGTCGAGCCCTACTCGCCCGGCCCGGCGCGCAACGCCAACCCTCTTGACCGCCGAGACTGACAGAATCTCGTCCCGCGGGCTGTAGTAGTTCGTCAGTCTGACGCAATGTCGGTAGAGTGAGGAGGATTTGGAATTGTCCGCATCCAGAGAATGCACCGAGACATCGGCTGCCAACAGCATCACCTGACTGACCGACCAGCTTTGTGCCGCGACGGCCGTCCGGTCATCGGCATCGTCGAAGGCTTCACGCACCACGAAGCAGCCCATCGAATGGGCAAGGATATGCAGATCCACACGGCAATCGGGCTCCTGCAGCTTTGCGAAAAGCGCGATCCCCTCGGTCACGAGCTGATGCGCGGCCGCCTTGGCCTTGTCGCGATCCTCAAGGTAATTCAGCGCGACATCGCCGCTGGGCCAGTCGAAGCTGACCACGACCCCCTTGAACCCATGGGCGGCGAGCCCCTTCTTGATCTTTCGGTGCCGCTCCAGAACCGTTTTCTGCGAATTGTTGAAGCCGTGGACATAGAACACGATGTCGCCCGCTGTCATCGGATTTGGCGTGCCCCCCTGCGCCTCGGCCATCACCGCCTTGCGCCAGTCGTTCTTGGTGATCTTGTGCTTGAAGAGGATGGTGTTCGCATTGCCCGGCACGGCAACGAAATGGCTGGTCGCCGGATCGTCCCCGAACCCGTCCCCCTTCTTGCTGCGTGCAACGAAAATATAGTCCATGACGGCCCCTGGAAAAATTGACTGCGACAATGGACAAAGGATGCCATCAAAACGGCATTTCTCAAAGCCCGACCATTACGGGCGACCTTGCCGCAATCAGGGTGATGGAGTATCGCGGATGCCATGCTCGACGATCCCGACGATATTCATCCTCTCTTCCACGGCGCGCCCGCCACGACGGAGTTCAAGAAACTCCGCAAGCGGATCGTGCGCGAGGTGCGCGAGGCGATTGACGCCTACGGCATGATCGAACGCGGGGCGCGCTGGCTCGTGTGCCTGTCCGGCGGCAAGGACAGCTATACCCTGCTGGCGGTGCTGCATGAGCTGAAATGGCGCGGCCTGTTGCCGGTCGATCTGCTTGCCTGCAACCTCGATCAGGGCCAGCCGGGTTTTCCCGCGACCGTGCTTCCGGAGTTCCTGACCAGAATGGGCGTCGCGCACCGGATCGAATATGCCGATACCTATTCGATCGTCACCGACAAGATCGCTCCGGGCGGCACGATGTGTTCGCTCTGCTCGCGGCTGCGTCGCGGCAACCTCTACCGCATCGCGCGGGAAGAGGGCTGTTCGGCGGTCGTGCTTGGTCACCACCGCGACGATATCCTTGAAACCTTCTTCATGAACCTCTTCCATGGCGGGCGGCTGGCGACCATGCCGCCGAAGCTGGTGAACGAGGATGGCGACCTGTTCGTCTACCGGCCATTGGCTTTCGTGGCCGAGGCGGATTGCGAGAAATTCGCGCGCGCGATGAACTATCCGATCATTCCCTGCGATCTCTGCGGCTCGCAGGACGGGCTTCAGCGCCAGCAGGTCAAGCAGATCCTCGACGACTGGGAAACCCGCAGCCCCGGGCGGCGCCAGGTGATGTTCCGCGCACTGATGAATGCGCGGCCCTCGCATCTGCTCGACCCGAAGCTTTTTGATTTTGCCGAATTAGCCCGTGCCGGAGATGGTTCGGATTTTAGGGACATTCCGCAGGTTTTGTCCGCCGGAGATTAACTTCGCGCTCACTTGCGGCCTCTAGCGTCACGTTGAACGGGGCCAGTCTTGCGGCCCGTTGATCGAGGGGCCCGGCATGGTTCGGTTTCAACGCGGTATCTCTTTGTCCGGGATCTGGGCCGAACTGACGCGTCCGGAAGTTATGGTCTTCTGCCCCGCCCTCTGCCTCGCGTGGCTGTGGTTCGGTTTTGAGGGCGTTCTGCTTTTCGCGGCGACGGGTGCGCCGCTGGCCTGGCTGGCTCGCCGTCCGGCATTGATCGCGCCGACGCAGCCGGCGCGCATGATCGATGTCGTCACGGGCCTGCCGCCTTCCGATGTCGTCTGTAAAACCCTGGACAAGGGATTTCTCACCGAAGAAACGACTGGAATGCCAATGGCATGCGTGCTGAT